>CANQDN010000037.1 GCA_947593275.1 uncultured Bacilli bacterium | reverse complement strand
CATTTTCTTCTACAGCTAAGAAACGTTGTTTACCATCAGTCTCAGCTCTCCAAGTAGTAACAATATATTTATTATATATATCATTAGAATCTTGTACATTTGCACTATATTCAATATTAAATTTATAATCTATAGGTTGTTCACCACATTGTAATATATTTGCACCAGCAGAAGATGATTTTAAGCCTTCAACTCTAACAACTACTTCTATAGTTGTATTTTGATCAAATTTTCCAACTAATGGAACTATATTTTGATCTACTACAGCTCCTAAATCATTACCATTAACTATAATATTAGTAATTTCTAATTTAGTAACTCCCATACCCTCTTCACCATCAGCATATTCAGGTTTATGAATAATAAATGAGGCATTAGTTGAAGTAAATCCAGTAACTTGAATTGTATGTGTAACATTAGTTCCAACTACAACTTCACCACCAGAATTGCTAACTTCTTCTACTTCATCAGCTTTATATTTTCCAATAACAACTTTTGCACCAGTAGAGCTTTCATTCTCAATATAATTTAAAGATTCTTTTAAAGCATTTAAGAAATAAGTTTTAGCTCTATTTACTGCATCACCTGTAAAATAATAAGTATTAGCACTTCCATGTTTAGAAAGATTTTCTAATTCACTTTTAGTATATAAGTCATTACCATTTTTCTTTGATATAGCGCCAGAAAGTTCATTATATACATTTGCTATTTCAGGGTCTTTTAACCATTCTGCAATTGTTCCAAAATAAGCTAAAGTATCGTTAAGTTGCGAAGTACCAGAACCCCAACCACTAGAATTATATTGTTGAAAACTAAAAGTTACTGCTCTTATTGCTAACTGTTTAGCAAAAAAATCAGCATTACTTATACTACTATTATTATATATTCCGTCTTGAATAACGATATATTTTAAAGCTCGGTCCATCGCTTCAATATGAGCGCCTTCTTTTCCAGAACCAACAAAACGGAAAGCACCAATACTTCCCACACTACTATATTGTGGATCTAAACAAAATAATGTTGAACCATCTGCAGCCCAATGTCTATGAGAGTTATAATTGGTTGTATTTGTTTCACTACCATGATGTCTAACAATCCCAGCAGACTCATACGTAAACTCTTGAGAACTCTTAGTAGTATGTGTTACTCCATCCCAATTATCTTCAACCATACTGTTATTTCCATGAACTGTGATTTTACCATCTTTACCATAAGCACACTTATAGCCATCACAGTCAGATTTATCTTCTTCTGCTCTAACTGGACTTGTAAAACCAAATGTTAAAGTTATGGCAATAATAAATAAACTAGCATATCTTAGTATTTTTTTCATAAATTATTACTCCTTTGCTTTTTTACTATTATCACTGTAACTAATCCCCCTATAGCAATTACTCCTATCGCCGTTATTGCTACAATTCCTTTATGTTCTTTAACGAACTCTATGAATCCTTTTTTCTCTTCTTCTGGTGGTGTTTCTTCTCCATCTTTATTTAATAATCCTTTTTTATACTTTTCAATTCGTTCTGATACATTATCTACATTATAAGTTGTTGATAACCACTCTCTACATAAATAAAAATCTTCGGCCCCATTACACATAGGCTCTTCACTAAACGAATTAAACATCGGTGTTGTAACATATGTTGTATAAAGTTTAGTTCCCTCACATCCTGTATTACCTGAACTATATATTGTTATAGTATATTTTCTTAGCCGAACAATATCTGTTTGATCAAAAGTAATATTTCCATCAATTGTATCATTATAAGTATATACTTTCTTCTCATCACTCTTATTATTCGTAACTTCTACATACATATCTTCTGTTAAATTGTTAATATGTATCTTAAAATAACTAACAAAATCCTGATATTGCTCTTGTTCTTCATCTGTAAGTCCATCTGGATAAGCATATCCTGGATCTTTAGTTACATCTCTTTTCGCTAATTCATAAGATGCTTTAACATTAAGGGCTAAACTCTTAAGTTTATTTAGTTCACTAGTATCACAAACTGCCTTTACCAATAATGTGCTACTAAAAAATATCGCAATTGTAAATACTAGAACCACAAATTTTTTCATAGTATACACCAACCTCTAGACGAAATTATACCATATAACAACCTTTTTTTCAAGAGTCTTGTGTAATATAGTAATTTTAAATGTTAATTATCATTTTTTATTGATTATTAAAAACTTTTAGGTATATAATATAGTAAATTATGAGGTGAAAAAATGAAAAAGGAAATAAAAGATTATCAAAATATCCATTTAATTGGAATTGGCGGCGCTAGTATGTACGCTATTGCTGCCGCTTTAAAAGAAGATGGTAAAAATATCACCGGAAGTGATATGCAAACATCTAAAAATGTCGAATATCTAGAAAATTTAGGTATAAATATCACCATTGGAAGTAATCCTAAAATGTTAAAAGATGCCGACTTAGTTATTTATACAGCCGCAATAAGTCCCGATGATCCAGAATTAGTTTATGCTAAAACGCATAACATCGAAACCGTTGATCGATCAGTCTTTTTAGGTGAATATACCAAAAACTATACTAATTTAATATGTATAAGTGGTACTCATGGTAAAAGTACTACCACAAGCATGCTTGCATCCATATTTTTAGAAGCCAAATTTAACCCTTCTATCCAAATAGGTGCTTCTTTAAAAAAAATAAATGGTAACTACTTTATTGGAGGTAAAAAATACTTTATCTTAGAAGCTTGTGAATATAAAGACTCTTTTCTCCATTTTCATCCAACAAGTGCTATAATCTTAAATATTGATGATGATCACTTAGATTATTTTGGAAATATTGATAACACTAAAAAATCTTTCTTAAAATATGTTAATTTACTCCCCGATGATGGTTTTTTAGTTGTTAATGCCGATGATGATAACACTGAAGAACTTCGCACTATCAAAAAAAATACCAAAACTTTTGGACTTAAAAACGAAAACGCAAATATAACTGCTAAAAATATTAAATTTGATAACTTAGGCTTCCCTACTTTTGATGTTTATATTGATAAAGAATTCTTTGATACTATTACCCTAAGAGTAAGAGGTTACCACAATATTATGGATAGTCTCGCCGCTATTATGATGTCTCTAAATTATAATATCCCAAAAGAACCTATCAAAAAAGCTTTATATGAATTTACTGGTGTAGGTAGAAGATTTGAATATCTAGGAGTTTATAAAGGAGCTCATATATTTGATGATTTTGCTCATCACCCAACCGAAATTGCTACTACCTATGAATCATCTAAAAGTATTAAGCATAACCAAACTTGGGCAGTATTTCAATCTCATACCTTTAGTAGAACTTATGAACATTTAAATGATTTTGCTAATATTTTATCTAAGTTTGATAATATAATTATTTGTGATATTTATCCTGCAAGAGAAACTAATATTTGGAATGTTAAAGAAAGTGATCTCGTAGATCTTATAAAAAAAGAAAACAAAAATGTAATTCATCTTAAAACTTATGAAGAAATTGCCGAATACCTAAAAGAAAATGTAAAAAAAGATGATTTAATTTTAACTATTGGTGCTGGTCCTATAAATAAAGTTGCAAATATTCTTTTAGAAGAAAAAAATTAAAAAAAAAATAAAAATTTTACAGATTTCCTAAATCTGCATAAAAAAACCCGTTTTGGGTTTTTTGCTTATTTTGTGTTATAGTGGTTATGTAAGGCACCCTAGGGGGTTGGATATGTGCTTGCCATCCATTTAAAATTTATTTTAAAGCGAGATGGTCACAATGAGTAAGAAAGACTTTTTAGCTTTTTCTCTTAGTGATAATTATTTTATTAATTAATCCCTTACATCATTTTTTCAAGATATAAATAATTTTTACCTTAAAAAAGCACCAATTTAAATTTCATTTGCAAGCACATTCCGTACCTTCCATATTCATTATATAATAAAAACTTTAGAATGTAAAGCTTAATTTATTTATACACACCCACAACTACACTATTATCTGGTACATCTTTTAAAACTATTGCTCCTGCCCCAATAATCGCCTTTTCTCCAATTGTAATATTACCTAAAATTATCGTCCCCGCTCCAATAACCACATTATCTTTAATAGTTGGATGTCTCTTTCCTTTATCTTTTCCTGTTCCCCCTAACGTAACCCCATGATAAATTACAACATTATCCCCTATTAAAGCAGTTTCTCCAATTACAACTCCTACCCCATGATCAATAAAAAAGTTTTTCCCAATCCTCGCTCCTGGATGAATCTCAATCCCAGTTTTCCTCTTAGCTTTTTCACTTAAATATCTAGCCAAAAAATAAAATTTATGCAAATAAAGAAAATGCGCTATAACATAATATATATAAACTTTAAAAAAAGGATACAAAATAACTTCCCAATTACTATGTATTGCCGGGTCTTTTTCTTTAATTAATTTAGTCAAATTTCTTACAAACTTTATCATATAAATCACAATATATTATATGAAAAATTTTAAACAATGCCCCTAAACAAAAAAAGAAGAAAACTCTTCTTAAACATTACTAACATTATGATAAATTTCTGTTACATCTTCAATTTCATCTAGCATATTATATAACTTTAAAAATACTTCTTTATCTTCTTCTGATAACTCTACTTTATTTTTAGGATACATTCCTACTTCATCTATTGTATATTCTACATCCGAAATAATCCCTTCAACTATATCTTTACATCTATTTATATTTGTAGGTTCTACACTTATAACTAATTCCGCATCTTCTTTTTCAAATTCTACTGGCTCTATTCCCTCATTTAATAAAGCTTCAAATATTTCTTCTTCTTTATCTGTTTTAAAAGAAATAACTGCCAAATAATCATAATTATAAGATACACTATTACTAACTCCTAAACTTTTATTAACTTTATTAAAAGCCGCTCTAACCATTCCAACAGTTCGATTAACATTATCTGTTAAAGTTTTAATAATTAAAGTAGAAGCCCCTGGACCAAATCCTTCATAAATAACTTCATGATAATCCTCTCCCCCTACTCCTTTAGCTTTTTCAATAGCTCTATTAATTATATCACTAGGTACTTGAGCTCTTTTAGCTTTTTCAACAATTCTTTTTAAATCTCTATTACTTTCTAATTCACAAGATCCTTTTTTTGCTGCCAAATATATTTCTTTAGCAAAAGTTGAATATGTTTTAGCTTTCATTGCTCCTGTTTTTTGAATACTTGCTTTTCTAACTTCATAAGCTCGTCCCATAATATCCCTCCTAAAATTCGTTATAAATTATAACACTAAAAACTAAACTATGTCTACTTAAAACCACAAGTTTCGTAAATTCTTAATATATGTATATAAAAATTTATTCTTCGTATTCTTTTTTAATTTTCTTATAATGTCACTTATTTTATAGATCTTATAATAATTTATATTTTGTTCTTCCATAATATATTCTAAAGCTTTAATAGTTGTATCTTTATAATTATCTGTTTTAAAAAATAAACTTACTCTTTTATATAACTTATAATTTACTTTTTTATTTAAAAACTTATAATAATCTTCACTTCTTCTTTTAAAAACATATTTCTCACCATCATAATTCTTAAGTATTCTAATCGCATCATAATATCCCATCATAATATTTTCTTCTACTCTTTTAGGGTCTAAATCGATTACTTTCCCAAGATTCCTTTTTGATTCTATTACTATTACATTTGAATGATTATCATAAGGTCTCCTAATTCCTATTCCATGTACTTTAACTAAATAAATAAGATCACAACCTCTGTTAATGAGCATATTAACAGGACCTAAATCATAAAAACCACCATCTAAATAATAATTATCATCAATAAGTTTCTCTTTCTTAAAAAATGGTAAAAAAGAACTTGCTAAAATATAATCTTTTATCTTTGTAGGATCCATATCTTCTTTAAATAAATAAAGAGGTTTTAAATCTTTAAATCGCACAGTACAGATTCCAAAATCAATATTACTATTAATTAACTCTTCACTATTTATATTATCATCAATAACTTTTTTAAGCCCCTTTAATTCTATTCCTTTATTACTAAATATTTTTAAAATATTAGCAATAGTTAATTTAACAAACCCCCAATTATGTTTCCCTTTTTTAATCAAATCTATAAAATCATCTGAAAACCCAAAAACATGACCCATTGATAAACTTCGCCAAATCTTTGGTAAATCTTCACCATGTCCACTTGCTATAACTGCTCCATTTATTGCTCCAATACTTGTTCCACATACAGCGTCTATCTTAATATTACACTCATAAAAAGCCATATAAACACCTGCTTGATATGAGCCTTTTACTCCTCCCCCTTCTAGTGCCAGTCCAATCATTTATACCTCTTATTTAAGATATAAGAAAGGGGCTTAGCAAGTAACCTTTGTATAACTCTTCCACTACTTTTTCTTCTTAACTGCATAAAATAAGAATCCAAAGAATCACTTCGATATTCTAAGATTTTATTTAAGTTATCACTATCTGAATAAACATGAGTATAAAAATTCTTATCAATAAAAAATACATTAAACAAATATTTTAAACTTAATCCATAATACTTCAAAACACCCGCTAAAATCTTTCCATAATAAGCTTTAGTACTATCTCCTCCACCTAAATTAAATATTTTATTATTAAGCTTATTACTATAATCTATCGCTTTAACAAAAGCATATCCCGCATCACTATCACTTATCGCTTCCGTCATTCTTTTTAATCTAACATTATACATAAAAGCTCCACTTTTAGGATCACATAAAACTAAAGGTACTCTAAATATTGTATAATTCTTAACTTTCTTCTGTAACAATTTTTCTGTCTTAATTTTATTATTACTATAATAATCTATTGAAGTTACATTAGGTTTTACATTTACATCTACTTCTTCTTTATCTCCATATATAGTCGTTGATGAAGCATAAATCAAAAAACAATTAGGATTATAATAATTTATCGCTTTAACAATATTTTCTGTTCCATTATATTCCATTAATTCACATAGATTTTTTTTAATATCCGCGAAAGGAGGTAAAACACTCGCTAAATGAATAATATAATCTTGATCTTTAACTAAAGCTTCTATTAATACATTATCATTCATATCCCCATATATAATATTTATTCTCCGGCGATACTTCTTTAATTTTTTCTGACTATTTTTAGTTCTTAAATCCAAAGCTGTTATCTCATATTTCCCTTCACTTAATAAATATTTAATAACATTAATACCAATGACTCCAGCCGCTCCTGTTACTAATACCTTTTTCATCTTTATTCCTCCTATATAACCATGGATAATAATATAATTATTACTCCCACCAATAATCCTAAAATAGTTTCTTTCTTCTTTTTATGGGTATAAACCTCTTGCCATAGCTCCATTAAAACTATATAAATAAGCATACCTAAAGTTATTCCCCCAATAATACCTAAAATAATTTCACTAATATTTCCAATAACTAAAAAGATTAAACCCCCAAAAAAACTTGATAAACTAAGCATACTTGCCAGTATTTTATTATTCTTTATATCTATAGCGCCAAAAATATGGGTACCTAAAGGAACATTATGTAATAAAACTGATAAAGCAAATAATATCCCCGCTTTAATACTATTATTAAAAATACCTACAACCAAAAACCCCTCTAATACATTATGTAATATCAAACTAATAATTGTAAGAATCCCAATATGATGAATATGTGATATATGTTCTTTATTATTTTTTTCATTATCTTTATGTTCATGATGATGAGTTGGAATAAAAAAATCTAAAATCTTTAAAAGCATAAACCCTAAAAGTCCACATCCCCCTATTATCATTAACTTACTTTTAAAAGAATAATGAACAAATAACTCTTCTAAATCCGGAATTATATCCCAAAAGATAAGACCAAGCATAACCATAAAAGAAAGAGCTACACTAAAATTATTTAACTTATCTTTATCTTTTACTCTTAAAGAAATTAATCCCCCAACCAAAAAGAATAATCCTGATATTAAAGTTAATACTAATCCCCATATCTTCATTTTCTCTTCAACTCCACCATAATTATAACCTTATTTTAAAAATTAAGCAAATAAAAAATAAAAGCTATGCCAATTTTTGCATAGCAAGTATTTTTTTTACCAATTAAACCAATCTTCTAATTCATTAATATTATAATCATAACCATTACCAGTTATTTTAATATCTTTATAAACACTTGATATTAAATTACCAATAAATAACACTAAAATTACAATATATACTACTACCCATAAAATTGTAAATGCTGAAAGTGAATAACTCTTTCTGCTTCCTTTTATTTCTGTTACATCTAAATAACCAATTATATAATTAAAGAAACAAACTACACTTATAATTGTTCCAATAATAAGTCCTATCCAAGTAAGAATATTAAGTCCATATAATAAAGCCATTATAAGATAACTAACTACTTGAGGTGCCTGACTTGTTGTATATAAACTTATTGCTTTCTTAAACTCTAATTTTGTACTACCACTCATTTTTGCGATTCCAAATGAAACTAAAATTGGAATAAAAGCTAAGATAAAATACATAATTGTAACTGATAAAAATATTTTAAAATATGGAATACTAATATTATAATTATTATTAATAGAACTAAGAGAACTATTAAAAAATCCCATAATTGAACCAAAAGCTCCCACAACATATAATCCAAAACTTATAGCAAGTGCTCCAAGCATAATTAAATTATTAGTTGTATCTTTCTTTTCTACTTCTTCTTTTACTGTTTCTTGAGGCCTTTTAAAACAATTTAATATTACATTAACAAATGAACTAGCATAACCTTTAATTACATCTGTATTAATACTAACTGCTTCTTTAGATTCTTTACAATTGCACTCTTCGCCATCTTTTAATTCTCGACCACAATGTGTACAAAATCTTTTCTCAACCTTTACCTCCTCTTTTACTACTTTCTTTTTTGTTTTCTTTTCTTCAGCCATTTTAACTCACACTCCTTTAATTATCTATACAAATATGGCTCAACTAAATAAATGTAAGAAGTACCCTCTACTGTACTTTCGGTTACAAACTCTATTTTAAGTTCTTGAACATCTTTTACACTAAAATTAATTTCTTCACTATTTTGAAAATTATCTGTCCGATATATTTCTTTTCCATCCCCATAAAAAACAATCGAACCTTTAAAATTATCACCTATATCCTGATCTTTCATAATAGTCGTTTTAAATTCTTGATATTCTTTATTTAATTCATAAGTTATTGCTTTATTAACTCCAGCAATCCTAAAATAAACTAAACTATCATACTCTCTACCATCAATAACTTTTTTATTACTAAAATGAACTCCTGAATCATAAGAAATTCTTTTTAAACTAACCAATTTATCCGGTAACTTCTTCTCATAACTTTCTTTTAATTCCTTTAATTCTTTATACTCTTTAACTTCTTCATCACTAAATAACTTTAAAACTTCTTCAATCTTTTCTATAGCTTCTTCACTTTCTAAAGTATCCACAACTTCTTTAGTAAAATTCGTTATATCTTTAAGTATTTTCTCTTCTAATTCTTTATATTCTTTTGCTTCACTTAAATCAATATTATTAACTAAAGCATGCTCTTTCAAATATTCTAAAGCATCTATTGTTTTATCTAATTTTTCTTCTCTATCTATATCAGTAAACTCTAATTTTTCTTTAACTTCACTTATAAGATTATCTAATTCATCTTTAATATAATCACTTACAAACTCTTGAGCTTCTTTATAATAACTATCTTCTTCTAATACCTTTTGATAATAATAATATACTTGATATTGATCACTATCTTTATAAGAATTACCATAAAAATAATTAGTTTTAGAATTATATAATGTTTCTAACTCATCAATACTTTCCTGATATAATTCTCCATCAATTACATACTCTAAACCTCTAAAATATTGATACATTCCTTTTATAGCATTCCGTGTCTTCTCATAATTCTCATCTAAAGCTTCTTTATCTTTATAATCTTTATTAAAATTCTTCACCCATTTTAAAACTGCTTTATTACTAGTTTTCTTAATACTATTTAAAACTTTAACATCATTTTTATTACTTTGTAAAACTTTTCCTATTTGTACTAAATACCTATTATCATAGTTCTCAAAGTATGTATAATAATTATTTAAAGCATCTTCTACTTTTTTAACTGGATTACTAAGTAACATCGATAAAATTATAATTGCTAATATAACTAAAGATAAAACCCCTACCATAATAATCTTTGTCTTTTTAGGCATATCTTTAATTTTAGTAACTACACTATTAGTAGTATCTTCTTCTATTTTACTTCCACATTTACTACAAAATTTATCGTCATCACTATTTTTAAATCCACAATTTCTACAGTACATAAAAATCTCCTTACATCTCATAATTTTACACTATTTTTTAGATAAAATAAAGCCTTTTTTATCTTAAAACATCTATTTTACCCATTTAAGACATTATTAATTAATATCAAATTATTTTTTATTTGTTCATCTTTAGGATTAATCTCTTCTGCTTTCTGCATATTTTCTAAAGCTTCCGGATAATAACCCAAATTATAACACACTATTCCCATTAATTCATAAATATACTCATTCCACGCAAAAGCTTCATTTATATAAACATGACCTTTCGTTTTTATTAAAAACGCTTTATTTAAAAGTTGATAAGCTTCTTCATATCTTTTTTGATCAGCATAAACTTGCGCTAATTCTACATACCCTTCTCTTAAATAAGAAGCTTCTTTTATGGCCTCTTTATACCACATCTCTGCTTCTTTTATTCTCCCCAAATTTATATAACAGCGCGCTATAAACCGCATAGATGCACATCTTTCTGCAT
>CANQDN010000036.1 GCA_947593275.1 uncultured Bacilli bacterium | reverse complement strand
AAAAATATAGAACCATTATCAAAATATTGGCAATTTAAAAGAGATATTTTAGGTTATGATAAACTACATATTTATGATACTTATACGAGTATTACAAAAAATATAACCTATAAATATACTGAAAAAGAAGCTAAAGAATTAATTCTTAAAGCTTTAAGTTGTTTAGGTGATTCTTATATTAATGATTTAAAGAAAGCCTTTGATGATCGTTGGATTGATTATTGTCCAAACGATGGAAAAAGAGGAGGAGCATATTGTACAGCTTGTTATAATGTTCATCCTTATGTTTTATTAAGCTTTAATGGAACCCTAAATGATGTTTCTACTTTAGCTCACGAATTAGGCCACGCTATGCACTATTATTATGCCATTAAAAATCAAGCCTATCAAGATTATAATTATTCAATCTTTGTCGCTGAAGTTGCAAGTCAAGTAAATCAAATTTTATTAAGTAAATATCTAATTAAAAATACTAATAATAAAGAAGATAAAAAACATTTAATAGATGATTTAATCGCCGATTTTAAAGCAACTATATATCGTCAAACTATGTTCGCTGACTTTGAGAGTATTATTCATGAAAAAGATCAAAATGGTGAAGTATTAACTTATGATAATTTATGTAATATATATTATAAATTAAATAAAGAATATTATGGTAAAAATATAGTAGTTGATAAAGTAATTCAATATGAATGGGAAAGAATACCCCATTTCTATATGGATTTTTATGTTTATCAGTATGCAACAGCTTATGCTGCCGCGATAAAAATCGCGAGTGATATTTTAAATAATAAAGTAGATGCTGTAAAAAATTATATGGAATTTTTAAAACTTGGTTCCACTAAAACACCAATTGAATCTTTAAAAGTCGCTGATGTAGATATGGAAAAGGAAGCAACTCTTGATGAAGCATTTATTTACTTTAATGATTTAATAAACGAATTAATAAGTTTATACAAAGAATAGAGGTATCAAAATGGATAAAAAAGATTATTATGAGGTTCTAGGTGTATCAAAAACTGCCTCTGATGAAGAGATCAAAAGAGCATTTAGAAAACTAGCTAAAGAATATCATCCCGATAATAAACAAACCGGAAATGAAGAAAAGTTTAAAGAAGTAGGCGAAGCTTACGCTATATTATCAGATCCTGCCAAAAGAAGACAATATGATCAATTTGGTCATCAAGCATTTTCTAATAATGGTGGAGCAAACTATAGTGGTTTTAGTGCCGATGATATTGATCTATCAGAAATATTCCGTGAAGTTTTTGGTGGAGGTAGTTTTGGTGGTTTTAGTGGCTTTAGTTCTTTTGGTGGAAATAGAAATACTAAAAGACCTCGTAAAGGTGAAGATAGCTTACTTACCGTTAATTTAAGCTTTGAAGAAGCTGTATTTGGCTGTAAAAAAACTATTACTTTGGACTTAAATGAAAAATGCTCTAAATGTAATGGTACCGGGGGATTTAAAGAAACTACTTGTGATACTTGTGGTGGCTCCGGAAGAATTATAAGTGAACAACGCTCTTTATTTGGTGTTTTTCAAACCCAAACTACCTGTCCTAAATGTGGAGGATCTGGCCATACATATAAAGAAGAATGCTCAAAATGTAATGGAAAAGGCTATACTCGGGAAAGAAAAGATATTGAAGTAAGTATTCCTGAAGGCATTGATACAGGCTACCAACTTCGTATATCAGGTAAAGGTTCCTCTGGCATTAATGGCGGACCAAATGGTGATATATATCTAGAATTTAAAGTAAAAGATCATGAATTATTTGCAAGAGAAGAAGAAGATATATATTTAGAAGTGCCATTAACTGTTACTGAAGCTATTTTAGGCTGCAAAAAAGAAATACCTACTTTAACTGGTAATGTTATTTTAGAAGTTAAACCAGGAACCCAATCAGGTGAAAAAGCTAAATTAAAAGGTAAAGGTATTAAGAAAATAAACGCTATAGGTAAAGGAAATATGTATATTATATTTAAAGTTATTATTCCAACTAAATTATCTATGGCTCAAAAACGCTTAATTAAAGATTTAAGCGATACCGATTTAGAAGATAGCCCAGAATTTCGTAATTTTAAAAGATATTTATAAGTGCCAAATTGGTGCTTTTTCTTTATAAAAATATATTTAAAAATTGACATTTTCTGAAAGTTTTTATATACTAAATAAAAGAGGAAAAAATATGCAAAAAAAATATAAAAGAATATTAAGTTTTATTGGATTGCTATTGGGGGTTTGTATATTTGTTGGAATTGCTTATTTATTTTATGATAAAGTTTTAAGTAATCCAACAGATGTTGAAGTTATTGGTGAACTTTCAGTTAATTATATAAATGGTTTTAAAATAGATGGTAATAATACTTATAATTTTTCTGTTACAAATAATGGTGAAAACGATGTATATTATGAAATAATTATTAATAATTTGAAGAATTATGATTCTAAAGTAAAATATAGCTTACACTCAAAAGAAGCAAGTCTTGCCATAGATAAAGAATCTTTAGATACAAGTACTAATATGCTTGCTAATAATATTTTAATAAAAATGGGAAACACTCAGAATTTTACGCTTACCTTAAGTGATAATGCCAATACATCTTTTAAAATTGAAATTAAAAAAACAACAGACTTAAAAGAATATTTTTATGCTACAATTATTAAAAATAATGATATTAAAGATAGTCCAATTACCAAAGTAAGTGTAGAGAATGCCACCAGTGATGAAGGTTTAATTGAAGATTTAGATGATGATGGCGAAACCTATTATTTTAGAGGAAATGTAACTAATAATTATGTTTTAATTGGGGAAGATTTATGGCGAATAGTGCGGATAAATGGTGATGGAACTGTAAAATTAGTTTTAGATGGAATAGCTGGTGAATTATCTAATTATAATAATGATGTTGAAACTGCCGAAGATTATCAAAATATTAATATTATGAGTGTTTTAAATAATTATTATGAAACTTATCTTACTAATTATGAAGATTATATTGCAAGTTATAAATATTGTTTTGAAAATGGACGAACAGGGGAAGATGATAATAAAATTTATAATGCTTATAATAGACTTTTTACCAATAAAATTCCAACCCTTAATTGTTTAGGTGCCAATAATAGTAGTCGTATTGGTTTACTTACTGTTGATGAAGTAATTTATGCCGGAGCTACCTTTGATCAAGATAATACTTCTTATTATTTATATAATTCTAATATTGATAATATATGGTGGACTTCTAGTTTAGCTAAAGGAAATTTAAATCAGTTTTATCCTTTTAGTGTCGAAAAAAACGGTAAAGTAGTAACAAATACTGAAGGAACTTTATATCGTGGATTGCGTCCTAGTATCAATTTAAATAGAAAAGTAACCGCGACTGGTGATGGTACAATTAATAATCCTTATATCTTAAATTTAGAATAATGTGTAAATAAATTGCAAAATAACTGTAAAGACTTTAATATTTGAAAGTTTTTTGTTACAATAAGAGTGTGGTGATATTATGCAAGTTATAAATGATGCCATTAGTTTTATTAAAACATTGACTTATATTGATGTAATTTTTTTCATCGCGGTTTTAAGTTTAATGTTACTTATTATAACTTTAATTTATTTTATTGAAGAAAATAAAAATGAAGAAATAGATACTTTAAAAGATGATAAGGAACCTAAAGAGGATTCCACATCAAAAGAAATAGAAGACTTAAAAGCTATCACGGCTTTATTAGAAAATGCTGAAGATAATACTATCGATTTAAATAAATATGAAGTTGATCAGGAAGAAAAAGCTATAATTAGTTATGATGAACTTTTAAAAAGAAAGAATGATTTCGCTCTTAATTATAGTGAAGAAGAAAACTTTGATGATGATCTAACTATTAAAAAGGTAGATTTAGATAATTTAATTAATAAAGATGTTAAAGTAACACCTGAAATAAAAGTTACAGTATTTTCTTATGAGAAAGAAGAAGCTTTTTTAGAAGCATTAAAGGCCTTACAACAAAAATTAAATTAATATTATAGGGGGATAATTATGAAATTTAATATTATAACTTTAGGATGTAAAGTAAATATATATGAAAGTGAATATATGTTAGAAAAATTACAAGAAGCTAACTATATTTATGATTCTAAAAATCCAGATATTATAATTATTAATACTTGTAGTGTAACTAATAATGCCGATGCTAAATCTCTAAAGATGATTCGAAAATATCGAAGAGAAAACCCTAACAGTATTATGGTAGTCTGTGGTTGTAGTGCCCAAAATAATCCAGATAAATATAAAGATTTAGGAATTAATATTTTAATTGGTAATATTGGAAAAAGTAAGATTGTTAATTATATAGATGAATATCTTCAAACTAAAAAAGATTATGTTTATTTTACAAGTAATAGTAATATAGACTTTGAAAATATGGAAATAAGTAAATTTACAACCCACACAAGAGCGTTCATTAAAATTCAAGATGGTTGTAATAATTTTTGCTCTTATTGTATTATTCCTTATACTAGAGGAAATATTCGAAGTAAGAATTTTTTAGAAATTATAAAGGAAGCTCAAACTTTAGTTAAAAATGGCCATAAAGAAATAGTTTTAACTGGTATTCATACAGGTTCTTATAGTGATTCCGACCATGATTTAAGTGATTTAATTGAAGAACTAGCCAAAATTGAAGATTTAAAAAGAATTAGAATATCTAGTATTGAAGTAACCGAGTTAAATGCAAAATTTATGAAAGTATTAAAAGAAACACCAAAGATTTGTAATCATCTCCATATCCCACTTCAAAGTGGAAGTAATTCCGTTTTAAAGAAAATGAACCGAAAATATGATAAAGAATACTATAAAGAAAAAATCGCGGAAATTAGAAAGATTAGGCCAGGAATTTCTCTTACTACTGATGTTATTGTAGGTCACCCCTATGAAGGTGATGCCGAGTTTAATGAATGTTTAGATTTTTGTAAAAAAATTAATTTTAGTAAGATACATGTTTTCCCATATTCCATGCGTAGTGGTACTGCTGCCTCTAAAATGCCTCAAGTTCCCGGAAATATCAAAAAAGAGCGAGCTAAAATTTTACTAGAATTATCTAATAAATTAGAAGAAAGTTATGCCAAAAGTTTTATTAATACAACTTTAGATGTTTTAACCGAAGAATATGAAGGAAATTATATCGTAGGACATACTTCAAATTATTTAAAAGTATATATCCAAGGAGACTATCTTTTAAATACCATTTATGAATGTAAAATAGTTAAATATACTAATAATATGCTACTAGGTGAAGTAAGTTCTTGCATCGAAGATAAAATAAGTATATAATATAGATGGTGATTATATGGAAAAGAATACATATTATTTAACTGATGAAGAAATTGCAGTTTTAAAAGAAGAAATAGCTAAACTAAATCCCGGAGAACTAAAAACAGAAAGAGTTCTAAGAAATGTTAAAGAAAATAAAGGAAAATATTTAATAAACGCCCATTTAATGGAAGAAGGTAAACTTCCAACTTTAAAAGATCTTGCCTTTTTATCCCAAGTTAAGTTTTCTTTAGTTAAAGATTTTGTTGCCAAAGTATATGATTTAGTAAAAGAAGAACATAAAAGACTAATTGCCCCCGAAGAAAATTTAGAATATTATACGGATCAAGATGGTTATATTTATACCAAAGGCCCTGGAGATATTAAACTATATAAATATCGGGGTTATGATTGTTTTATGGGATATAATAATGCTGGTGAAGAAATTTTATTTATTAAACTTGGTGATGGAAAAATTGGACAAATTATTGATGATGGTTTAATTTATTTAGATGGAAAATCTTATGTTATGGAAGATGATGGAAATATAGTAGAAGCTCCTAATATTACTTATTTTAGTCCTAAAAAACGCTAGTGAGGAGTATATGAATTACATCAAAGGAAAAATTCGTAATATTATTTATCAAAATGAAGAGAATGGTTATGTAGTCGCAGTATTTCGGGTAAAAGAGACCAATGATGTTTCTTTAGAAGAATACGTAGGAAAAACTTTAACTATAACCGGTAATTTTTTAGATATTAATACTGAAGAAACTTATATTTTAAAGGGTGAGGGACTAAGACACGAACGTTTTGGCTTTCAATTTAAAGTAGAATCATATCAAAAAGAAGAATTATCAAGTACTGATGCCGTAAAAGAATTTTTAGCAAGTTCCCTAATTAAAGGCTGTGGTAAAGTCCTCGCAAGCAAAATTGTCGATACTTTAGGTCTAGATGCCATAAATATTATTAAAGAAAATGAACAAGCCTTATTAATGGTTCCCGGAGTAAATGAAAGTAAAGCTAAAATAATAAGAGATTCCCTTTTAGCGTATTCTATCGCGGATGATTCTTTAATTAAACTAAAAGAGATGGGCTTTTCAATCCCGGAAGCTACTAAAATATATAAAAAGTATCAAAACACAACAAAAAGTATTATTGAAAATAATTTGTATATCTTATGTGAAATAATTGATTTTAATAAGATAGATAACATTTTTAGAAAGAATCATGATGCAACAGATACTGTCAGAATTAAAGCTTGTACACTAGAATCTATGAGACGCCTTAGCTTTAACCTTGGAGACACTTATTATCATGAAGAAGAAATAAAGGATGCTTTAATTAGAGAATTTAATATCTATTTAGAGGGAGACTCTTTTTCAGAAATAATTTATGAATTAGAAAAAGAAAATCAAATAGTTGTAGAAGATAATATGTATTATTTAACTGAAAATTATGAAGCCGAAGAATCAATCGCAAATATAATCCATGATATAGCAAGCTTAAGAGAAACTCCCATATATGACTTTGCCGATAAAATAGATGAATTAGAAGAAGAAATAGGGGTTCACTATAATAGTGATCAAAAACAAGCAATTAGGAAATCTTTAGAAAATCAAGTAACTATTATTTCAGGAGGACCAGGGACTGGTAAAACAACAATTATTAATGGTATTGTAAAATTATATAGTAAAATAAATGATTATTCACCCATGGAAGTAATTGCCAATGTTGCACTTTTAGCTCCCACCGGAAGAGCTAGTAAAAAGATGAGCATGGCTACCGGAATGCCTGCGATGACTATCCATCGTTACTTAAAATGGAATAAAGATACTAATAGTTTCGCCGTCAATGAATTTCATAAATCAATGGAAAAATTAATAATTGTCGATGAAATGAGTATGATTGATATAAATCTTTTTAATGCCCTTCTAAAAGGCATTAGAAGTAGTGCTCGACTAATATTAGTTGGTGATGTCTTCCAACTTCCATCTGTTGGTCCAGGCTTAATTTTAAATGATTTAATCACAAGTGATTTATTTACTTTTTGTCCTTTAGAAAAAATCTATCGTCAAAGTGAAAATTCGTATATTCCATATTTAGCTCGAGAAATAAAAAACAAAGATCTAGCCGAAGATTTTACAACCCAAAAAGATGATTATAACTTTTTAGAAGCAGATCCCATCTATGTTAAAGAAATGATTAAAAGAATATGTATTATGAGCAAAAATAAAGGCTTAAACGAAAATGATATTCAAGTACTCGCTCCAATGTATAAAGGCGAAAATGGAATAGATAATTTAAATATTACTTTACAAGAATTATTTAATCCCAAAAGTGCCGAAAAAAGTGAAATTAAAATTGGTGATATTATCTATCGCGAGAATGATAAAGTATTACAACTCCAAAATAATCCTGATTGTAATGTTTTTAATGGTGATATAGGTTATATTAAAAAAATTAATAAAAAAGGTAAAAATAAAGATACTATTATAATAGATTTTGAAGGCAATAAAGTAGAATACACCAAAGAAGATATGCGGGAAATTAAACATGCTTATGCAATAACTATTCATAAGAGTCAAGGTAGTGAATTTTCCCATGTTATTTTACCAATTACTCATAATTATTACAAAATGCTTTATAATAAACTTATCTATACCGGTGTATCCCGAGCTAAAAAAAGTTTGGTAATTATTGGCGAAGTCCGAGCTTTTATGATGGCTGTTAATAATGATTATGCTAGTACTAGAAAAACCACTTTAAAATTAAGATTAATGCATAAATTCTTAAAAAATAGTGAATAATATAAATGAGGTGGATAAAATGAAAAAGATGATGACTTGTAGTATCATTGCTATGATGGCAGGAGCCGGCATGATGGCTTATTGTTTAACCAATAAAGATACAAAAAAAGAAGCAACTAAGCTTGTTAATAATGCAATGGAAATGGCTAATAATAAAATTAATATGATGAAATAAAAATATATACTTATCAAATGGTGTCTTGATAAGTTTTTTTACTAAATAAAAGAGCGCTGGTTATTATATTTTCTTGATAGAATAGTAATTGATTTAATAAAATAAGTAAAGGTAACAATAGATGGGAAGTTATATGATTAATAAAAACCAACGCTCCTAAATATTTTAAAATAAAAACTGGTATTTTGTAAAGAAATTTCGTTCGACAAAGTTCGACATCAAAAAAAGTGGACTACTTTTATTTCCACTTTTTTATTTAAGTATTTCATATATTTCGCAAGTATCTCTTAATTTTTTCTTAGTTTTAGATTTTAAATAATCAGGAATAAGATGTAAATGAAAATGCTTTACTTCTTGATCATCACCATAATTAATTAAAAGAGTAAGCGCTCTAGCATTTAATTTTTCCATCATTTTAGGTCCAATATTTTGGGCAACCCTAAATATATGATTAATAGTTTCTTTATCAAGCTCTAAATAATCCGTGTAATGTTTTTTAGGTATTATAAGAGAATGACCATCACTAACTGGATTAACATCCATAATTACTTTTACTAAATCATCTTCATAAATAGTTTTACTAGGGATTTCCCCATTTATTATTTTACAAAAAATACAATCCATTTTCTTCACCATTTAAATTATATCAAAAAAAGATTTTCAAGACTAGTCTAATTTATTTAAATGAAAATAAAAAAGTGTACTTTTATCATGAGTTTGCATAGATTAAAGTAGAGGAGGAATAAATGTGGCAAGTTATAAGGAGATAGTTACTAAAGCGGTGGTGGGTAAAGCTAAAAAAAATAGTGTATCGAAGTTTAGTTTAAAGCCTGATGAAGTACCTGACACAGTTCTTGGCTGTTGGGTTATTAATCATAGTTTTGAGGGAAATAATGCCGGCGGAATAGTAAATATCAATGGTTCATTTGATATTAATGTTTGGTATTCTTATAATAATGATACTAAAACCGCGGTCGCTACTAAAAAGTTTACCTATAATGATAAAATGAATGTTAAACTAAAAGATGGTGCAAGCCTAAGTGATGCCAAAGAAATCATAGTAAGAAGTTTAAATCAACCAACTGTTACCGATGTATCAATTAAAAATGGTGAAGTAAATATGACTATTGAAAAAGAATTAGGAGTGGAAATAGTCGGAAATACGATGCTTAAAGTAAGTGTTGAAGAAGATCCTGATGATTATGATGTAATAGAAGATGATAATACTATTGATGAAGCTGTCGAAAATATCCAAGAAGATTATTTAAATTAACATAGTCAACCAAAAAAGGTTGACATCATTATATACTTATGCTAAAATGAAGTAACAAAGGAGGAGACAACATGGCAGTTAAATTAAGACTTAAAAGAATGGGTGCTAAACAAAAACCATTTTATCGGATTATCGCTGCTGATTCTAGAAGTCCAAGAGATGGTCGTTTTATAGAAACTATAGGAATTTATAATCCTATAAAGAAACCCGCTTTAGTAGAAATTAATGAAGAACTTGCTTTAAAATGGTTAAATTATGGAGCTATTCCTACAGATACAGTAAGAAGTATTTTATCAAAAGAAGGCATCATGGAAAAGTATACTAAAGCTAAAAAAGCAGGTAAATAATGATGGATATAACGGAATTTACAACCTTTTTAATTAAGAATATTATTAAGAATCCTGAAATGTTAAAAGTAAGCTGTTTTGAAGGTGACGAAGAAGAAATGATCATCGAAGTAATCGTTGCTCATGAAGACATGGGCTCTGTTATTGGAAAAGAAGGAAAAATGGCTAAATCTTTAAGAACAATTATTCAAGCTTATGCTTACTTAAATAATATTAAAAGGGTTAAAATTAATATTGATTCATTTTAAGAGCTATGCTCTTTTTTCTTTATCTAAATTTTTTTCAATAAAAAGCAAATATTATTTGACTATTATGCATTTAGGGAGTATACTTTATTATTAGAAAGTAGGAATTATGAAAAAAAGAATTATTAGTGCAATTATAATGCTAATTATTGTTATTCCAATTATATGGTATGGAAAAAGTGTTTTTCGTATAGGAGTTGGAGTAATTGGTGTTTTAGCTTTAAAAGAAATATTAGACTTAAAAAAAAGTCATCAAAGAATACCTTTAATTCCCAGTATAGTTAGTATGATTACTTTATTACTTCTTATATTAACTAAATATGAGGATAGTTATTCCATTATGTTTGGCATGACCTATCGGGGAATAGCCATCTTATTACTATCACTTCTTTCTTTAAGTTTATTCTATAAAAAAGAAGAGTATAAAGCAACCGATGCCCTAGTCTTAATTGGATCTATCTTACTTATTGGCACAGCATTTAATACTCTAATTATGGTAAGAATGTTTAGTTTATATAAGTTTATATTTTTAATTCTGATATTTGTTCTTACAGATACTTTCGCCTATATTTGTGGTCGTCTTTTTGGAAAACATAAGTTAATAGAACATGTAAGTCCCAATAAAACCATTGAAGGTAGTTTATTTGGTACAATTATTGGAAGTGCTGGAGCAAGCATCTTTTATCATTATTTTGTAAATCCCTTAACTTTTAAAGTAGTTATTGGAACAATTATTTTATCCATTATAGGCCAACTTGGTGATTTAATTTTTAGTAAAATAAAAAGAGAAAATAATATCAAAGATTTTAGTAATTTAATTCCTGGTCATGGGGGAATATTAGATCGACTTGATAGTACAATTGCTATAATGCTTGGTTATTTAATATTATATAGTATATTTTAAGGAGGATTAAGTATGTGGTTTATTACACTTTTATTATTAATATTTATATTAGGACTTATTATTTTAGTTCATGAATTTGGTCATTTTATAACGGCTAAAAAGGCTGGTGTCTATATTTATGAATTTTCTATTGGAATGGGGCCAGTTATTAAAAGCCATAAAGGAAAAGATGGAATATTTTATAATATAAGAGCATTTCCTATTGGGGGATTTGTTTCCATGGCTGGTGAAGTATATGAAGATGATGATACTAAAAAAAT
>CANQDN010000035.1 GCA_947593275.1 uncultured Bacilli bacterium | reverse complement strand
GAATTTGCTAAACCTATTGCCATCTTTAATAAGCCCCATACTAGTACACCAGAATTTAAAGAGTGGAAAAAAGCCTTTAAACACGAATTTTTAACTCAAGTTTTTCATGGCTATAAACTTAATAATATTATCGAATACCTCTTTGTTAACTTACCTAATCCGGGAGGAAATATTATTAATTATATTCATGAACTAAGAGAAGAAGGCTACTTTTATTATGTTAATCCATTTGATGAAAATCCTTCTTTAGAGTTAACTCCCAAAGGATTAAAATATTTAGAAGAAACTGCTAATATTACTTTAAAAAGATAATTATTGTTATCTTTTTTTCTAGTTAGGAAGGTTTTATATGACTAAAATATTAAATAAAAACAAAATAAAAGATGTATTACACTATTTTTCTAAAGAAGATGCCCAACTTTTAATTCTTTATTATGGCTTATTTTCTCCTAGTTTAGATATTCCTGAAATCAAAAAGAAACTCGGTATCCCTAATTTATCATCTAAAATTGATTCCCTAAATTCTAAATTAGAAGAAATCTTCAAGAATCCCATTATTCCTAAAAGAAGATTAACTAAGGAAGAGGTATCCGCTAATATTAACTATTTTGGTGAAAGTTTTGCTAGTATCCTTGCCCTCTATTATGGTCTTAAAGATGGTATTATGCATAATGAATATGAAATAAGTGCTATGTATAATATGAGTCCTCAATATATTTTAGGCCTAATAACCCGAATGGAAGCATATATCACCGAAATGATTGCAACTAACAATTATCACAGCATACCTTTTCATAAACAACCTGAAGTATTCCGCGTTCATGATGCCTCTAATGTTTACCGAACTATTTTAGACTTAAATCCTGAAGAACAAGAAATTGCCGCCTATTTTTATGGCTTATATAATTATACTCCTCACACCATGAGAGAAACTGCCGATAAAATGCACAAAAATATTAGTTTCTTTAGAACTATTATAAATAGAATTAATATTCGAATAAAGTATTTACTAATTCTAGATTACTTCCTAAAAAAAGATCAAGACCTTTTAACTTATTATTATGGCTTAAAGAATCAAGATCATTGCAATTACACCAAAGTTGCTATCTTACTTGACATGGAAAGAGAAGACGTCAAAAAAACACTTAAAGATTTAGACATGGAAGTAGAAAGACGTCTAGATTATGAAAGAATCAAACTATTACTCCAATTTAGACCTAAATCTTTAAATAATTTAACTATTAAAGAAATAAGAACCATAATGCTTTATGTTGAATATAAGACTCCGGAAGAAATTGCTAGAATCTTAGAAATGAACGAATATGAAGTATTAGGTATTATCAACCGTGTTTTAAATAATTATCACGCAATCTATACAAACAACTTAGAAAAAAAGTTAAAATTATAATATATTGACCATTTATTAATAATTAGTTATAATTAATTTAAGAAAGTGGGAATTAACTTTGAATATATATAAAATATTAAATGACTTAGGAATAAAATATACCGAAGTAGAACATAAAGCTGTTTTTACATCCGAAGAAGCTCAATTTATTAAAAATAAAATAGAAGGTATTGGAGCCAAAAATCTTTTTTTAAAAGATAAAAATGGTTATTATTTAGTTTTAGTCCCTGATAATAAAAAAGTTAATCTCAAAAATTTAACTCAAAAACTCGGCTTAAAACATTTGTCTTTCGCAAGTCCCGAAGAATTAAAAAACATCTTAGGCCTCACCATGGGTAGTGTAACTCCTCTAGGAATTATCCATGATCAAGATAATTTAGTTACAGTTATTCTAGATGATGAGCTCGAAAATAATAAAATCTTAATGCATCCTTTAATTAATACTAAAACAATAAGCATTATCTATCCTGATTTAGTAAAATTTTTAGATCATTTTAATCATAAACATATAACTATAAAGTTAGATAACCAAGAATAAAAGTCCATCTTTTTCATATATTTTATTGGTGAAGTTATATGGATAAGAAAGAAGCTTTTAAAAGTTTTGCCAAAAATCATCCCGAACTTGTAAACTCCATTAAAAGTGGCGAAACTTCCTGGCAAAAACTCTATGAAATATATGATATCTATGGAGAAGATAACCGAGCTTGGGATACATACTTCAATAAAAAAAGTTCTCCCAATCTTAATTCTATCACAGACATAGTAAAAAATATCGACATGGATAGTGTTCAAAAACATATAAATACTGCCCAAAAAGCTTTAGGAATCGTCGAAGAACTAACTGGCAAGGCCTCATCCAGCATAAACACCCTTAAAGGCCCCACAACCCCAAGACCCATCAATAAATTTTTTGAGGATTAAACTATGCAAGTAAATACTTTATTAGAGCTTAAAAAAGACTCTAAAATGTGGGAATTATTAAAATATAATTCTTACTGGATTAAAGACTTAAATCGCAACCCTTATAATCTAAAAAACTATAAAGAAAGCATGAAAATAAAATATAAACTTCGCACCACCGATAAAATAAGTGAAGCAATAGATAATATAGATCTCATAAGTAACGTTTTAAGTGCTTTAAAATAATTAAAATAAAGAAAATAAAAGGAAAACTATTTTCTTTTTTTTTATAAATGTTATAATTTTAATTAAGGAGTAGTAGTTATGGATAATTTTATACCTGATATCTATCAAAAAAATATATATGACATAAATTATACCAAATTAAAAAAAATGGGTATTAAATGTTTATTATTCGATTTAGATAATACATTAGTCCCTGTAAAAAGTGATATTCCCTCAAAAAAAGTAAAAGATTTATTTTTATACTTAGAAAAAGATTTTAAAATAATTATTCTTTCTAATAGTAAACAAAAAAGACTAATTCCCTTTAAAGATATCTTAAATGTTGATGTTGCTTTCTCGGCCTGTAAACCATTTAAGAAAAAATATTTAAAAATAATGCGCTTATATAACTTTAAAGAGCATGAAATAGCCGCGATAGGGGATCAACTAATCACTGATATAAATGGTGCAAATAAAGTTGGTATTACTTCTATTTTAGTAAGCCCTATGGGTGAATATGAAAAGTTTGTAACTAAAATTAATCGTTTTTTTGAAAAGTTTATTTATCGTTCCCTAAAAAAACGCAATATTTTAATTAAAGGAGAATATTATGAATAAAATTTGTATGGGCTGTGGCTTAAAACTCCAAAATAAAGACCCCAATAGTCCCGGATATACTAAAGATTTAACTAACACCTACTGCATTCGTTGCTTTAAATTAAAAAATTATGGTGAACTAATAATTGAAAGTAAAGTAAATAATCAAGATATCTTAAAAAAAGTTAATAATAAAACCGGTATAGCTTTCTTTTTAATCGATTATTTAAATCTAAATTCTTCCACCATTAGTTATTTTAAAGAAATAAAAATCCCCAAAGTCTTAATTATTAGTAAATGTGACATATTGCGTAAAGAAATGTCCCGAGAAACCATCAAAAACTGGCTTAAAAAAGTCTATACTATTGAAGAGGATATCTTATTTATCAGTAAAAATAAAAACTATAATAGTTCTAATATCTTTCAATATTTAGAAAATAAACCCTATAAAACTATCTATATAATGGGTATAACTAACGCTGGTAAAAGTACTTTTATTAATAATATTTTAAAGAAAAGATCTATAAATAAAGAAATATTAGTAAGTAATAAAGAAAATACAACCCTTGATTTTATAAAACTAAATCTCGGTGATTATACTTTATATGATACACCTGGATTTACCTATTTTAGTATGGGTAACAGTCTTATAAATAAAGAAATTAAACCCCTAAGCTTTCAACTTAAAGGTAATACTACTATTATAATTAACCAAAACTATAAATACTTTTTTAAAGAGCCAAATAAAGTTATCCTATATTTAACAACCGATGATGTTACTCGCAAATTTAGTAATACGCTTGATACACCTGAAAAAATTAAAATCAAAGCTAACCATGACTTAGTTCTTCCCGGTCTCGGATTCTTAAACATCAAAGAACCATGTGAAATATCTACCAATTATCCTAAATATGAACTAAGAATAGATATAAGTGAGTCTTAAAAATGAGTAAAATTGCTGTAATGAGTGAAAATCTCGCCAATAAAATCGCCGCTGGGGAAGTAATCGAAAAATGCTCTAGTATTGTAAAAGAACTAGTCGAAAATAGTATCGATGCTCATGCCTCTAATATAACTATTAATTTAATTAAAGGTGGACTATCTAAAATTGAAGTAATTGATGATGGAGAGGGTATGGATAAAACCGATGCCAAACTAGCTTTCCAACGTCACGCAACCAGTAAAATTCATCGTGATGAAGATTTATTTTTCATAAATACAATGGGTTTTAGAGGTGAAGCACTTCCTTCTATTGCGAGTGTATCCGAAGTTCTTTTAACCACTAGTGATGGCCAAGATTCCACAGAAATACACATTAAAGGTGGTAAACTCTTATCCGAACAAAGTGGTCCATTAAGAGTGGGCACATCTATTACTGTTACTAATCTTTTTTATAATACACCCGCCCGTTTAAAATATTTAAAATCTGAAAACACCGAAACTTATAACTCCGTTAATTTAGTTCAAAAATTAGCTCTCGCTCATCCCCAAATCAAATTTACTTTAACTAATAATAACCACTTAATTCTAAAAACCACTGGTAGTAATAATCTATTAAAAACTATCCATGAAATCTATGGCTTAAATATATCTAATAAAATGTTAGAATTTAAAGCTAGTTCTAATGATTTTGATATCTATGGTTATATCTGTAAACCGGAAATTTTAAAAAGTAATAAAAATGATTTAAACACCTTTGTAAATGATCGAATAGTAAAAAATATTGAACTTAATCGAGCCATCAATGATGCTTACTATACATATAAACCTGAAGGCAAATACCCCGTAGTTATTCTAAAAATTAATACTGATCCCACATTAGTAGATGTTAACATTCATCCCACTAAACAAGATATTAAATTAAGTAAAATAGATGATTTATATAATCTAATTTATGAAACAATTAAAAACACTTTATATAATAATTTACTTATACCTAATGCTTTAAAAGATCAAAGTGTAAACATCATTAAAGATAATGTTCTCGCCGAAATAGTTGAAAAAATGGCTCAAACTGAAACTAAAGAAAGCGTCCAAACTGAATTAGACTTTAAAATAGAAGAAGAAAATAAAGAAGTAACGAGCGAAGTTATTCCCAATAAAAGCATGAAATCCCTAATGTTATATCCCGTAGGTCTCGCTTTAGGCACATATATCATCGCTGAAAATGATGAAGGAATATACTTAATCGATCAACATGCCGCCCAAGAAAGAATCAACTACGAGCGCTACATGAAAGCCCTAAGAGAAAAAAGCCTCAGCATAACCAGTTTACTAATACCTATCACTTTAGAACTAACCGCGAGTGACTACTTAATTATTAAAGAAAAACTTCCAATATTACAAGAAATAGGAATCGAAATGGAAGAATTCGGTATTAATACTTATCTAGTTAAAACTCATCCCACTTGGCTAAAAACTGGCTATGAAGAAGAAAGCATCCGTAAAATCATTGATTTACTAATAAGTGGCTTAAATAATTTTGATCCCGCGAAATTTAATGAAAAAATTGCTATAACTCTTGCCTGTAAAATGAGTATCAAAGCTAATTATCACATATCTCATGAAGAACAAGAAGAACTATTAAATGAGTTAGTCTTATGCGATAATCCTTATAATTGTCCTCATGGACGTCCAACAATAATTAAATTTAGTATCTATGATTTAGAAAGAATGTTTAAAAGAGTAATGAACTAAAAAAGTTCATTATTTTTTATGCGTGTAAACTATTTTACATTTAATTTGCATTTTAATTAACTTATTATTGACATATCAAATTGTAAAGATTATAATTGAATTAATAAAAGTAAGGAGAAGTGGTTTAAATGAAAAACTTAAGAAAACTAATAGGGTTATTGGTTGTAAGTGTTTTTGCATTAAGCGTTAATGGTCAAACTGTAAAAGCTGAGACTTGTGATGGAAATCAAGTTGCTTCAACAGGTGAAAATGCATGTCATGCAACTATGCAAGATGCAGTAAACGCTGTAAAAGATAATGGAGGTACTATTACATTATTAAAAAGTACTACTATAGATACATATTTAAAAGTAGACGCTACACAAAATGTTACTTTAAATTTAAATGGTCATGATTTAACCGGTTCAGGTGATTTAACTATAATGGTTTTTAAAGGGAACTTAAATATCACTGGAACCGGTAAAGTTATAAATAATAATACAAGCTCTCAATTCGGAACAATAGGTATATATGGAAATGACGCTGATACAACTGATTTTTCAAAAATAACAATTGGTGAAAATGTCACAGTTGAAGGTATCAATCCAGTAGTTGTAATGTTAAATCAAAATGGCACTACTCAGCTAGTAAACTATGGTTCAACAGTAGATATTTATGGTAAATTAATTAATAACGTTCTAACAACTACAGCTCCAGCTGCCTTATCAATTCATGGAAATATTAAAAATGCTAATCATGCTCCTGTAATTAATATTCATGAAGGAGCCGAATTAAAATCAACAGTAGAAGGTGGCGCAGGTATTTATCAAGCTGGTAATTCCAAAGTAACTGTTAATAATGCCATAGTTGAAGGCAAAACAGGAATCGTAACCAAAGCTGGAACTTTAGATTTAGAGGGCGCTACTGTTAGAGCCACTGGCCCTAAAGCCGCTGCAACTCCATCAAGCAATGGTTTCAACGGAACTGGTGCTGCTATTCAAATTGAATCCAATAATGGTTTTTATGGAAACGTTGATATTAAGATAAATAAAGGTACTTATGAAAGTGCTAATAACTCCGTAATTTTAGAATATGTAAATGCCACTGATCCAACAAAAGTAAGTGCAATTGAAGTAACTGATGGTGAATTTACTGCTCCAGATGATATTGATGTTATAAATGTTTCTCAGTCATTTAAAACCCAAGAATTTAGTAAAAAGTTTATAAAAGGTGGAGAATTTAGTTCAGACGTTGAAGATTTTATAGATACTGAAAATTTAGGTCAATCTGAAAGTGGTCAAGTTGGAAAATTACATAATATTAAAGTAGAACCTTTTGAAAATGGTACTGTAACTGTAAATAAAAATGCTGTCGCAGGTGAAAAAGTAAAAATTGAAGCCGAACCTCATGATGGCTATCAAGTTGAGAGTATAAAGGTTAGTAAAGCAAATGGCGCTTTAGTAGATTTAGAAGATGACGAATTTGAAATGCCTGATGAAGATGTAACAATAACTGTAGTATTTGCTAAAAAAGATATTACTATAACCTTAGAAATCGCCGATAAAATTGATAAAGAATATAAAGTAAAAGAAGGAACAACAGTTGAAGAATTACTTAACGAGCTTAAAAAAGAACATAAGAGTCTTACAGGATTTACAGATAAAGATGGAAAAGAAATAGATTTAAAAACAACTATAACTAATGGAATGTACTTAAAAGGAGTATTAACAAATGAAGAAATAACAAACCCACCAAAAACCGCTGATAATATTCTTAAAATTACTGGTTTAGGAATTATAGGTATAGGTGTTCTTATAGTTGCTACTAAAAAATATTTATTAAACTAAAATAAAAGGGGAAAGAACAAAAACTTTCCTTTTCTAAAATAAAGGGGAAATTACTATGGCAAAAAAAATACGCAAAAGAGATCTACCAAAACTAAAATATGAATATCGTAACAAAAAAATCCTACTTATCGAAACAATCTCATCTTTTGCCCTTATCATGCTCGGTTTAGTGTTCATAATGTATTCTGAAATAAACGTTGTAGGTTACATAAATGATAATGATAAAACCAATTATCAAATAAAAGAAATTGCTAGTATTGTCAAAATTGAAGAAGTCTATCCCAAAGAAGAAGAACTTGAACCTGTAACAAAAGAAGAAGAAATAGTTAAAGAAGATTACTATTGGGATTACATTAAATTACCTTTAATAAGTGTTAATTTTAAAGAATTAAAAGAAAAAAACAATGATACAGTCGCTTTCTTAAAAGTAAACGGCACTAACATTAATTATCCCGTCGTAAAAACAACCGACAACAGCTATTATTTAACCCATTCTTATGATAAAAGCTATAATGCAGCCGGCTGGGTATTCATGGATTATCGCAACCAATTAGACGAACTATCCGATAATACTATTATCTATGCCCATGGAATGCACAATAAAACCATGTTTGGCTCTTTAAAAGATGTCTTAACTGATGAATGGTATAATAATCCTGATAATTATGTTGTAAATATATCTACTGAAAAATTAAATACTTTATGGCAAGTTTTCTCAGTTTATGAAATTGAAACTGAAACATACTATTTAACCTCTAATTTTGGTACAGTAGAATCCCATGAAGAATTTATTGATACCATTAAAAACCGTAGTAAATATACCTTTAATACAACCGTAAGTCCAACCGATAAAATACTTACTCTTTCAACCTGTAAAAATGATAATGTCAAAATAGTTTTACACGCCAAATTAATCAAAAAACAAGTTCGAAACTAGAATTAATCTCTAGTTTTTTTTAATAAATAAATTTATTTTTAACTAAAAATAATCAAAAAAATGTCAACCAAGAAAGGAAATTTTTACCAATTTTTTGACAAAACATATCAAAGTTTTTTCTTGTAATACAGGGCTTTTTCCCTTATAATTATCTGTAAGGTATGCAATATAAGGAAGTAACACTTCATAGAATTAAATCTCTTAAACTAGTAAAATATAATAGGAGAGTGAATAACAATGACAACATTTAAAAGAGATTTTAGTTTTAATCGAAATATTATTGAAGTTGTAGCCCGAAATGTTAGAAAGTACCGGAAAATAGCGGGTATAACCCAAGAACAATTAGCGATCGATATTGGTGTTTCTAATGACTTTTTAAGAAGATTTGAAACAACCTTAGGTAAAGAGGGAATGAGTCTTAATACTTTATATAAAATATCAGTAGTTTTAGATGTTTCTATGGAAAAGTTTTTTGAAGAATAAAAAAGCCTTCCGTTTTTATTAATTTCATTGTAAAATAATGCTAGTGAGGTGTCTATCATGCCAAATTATCATTTTGATAATGAAATATATAAAACAGTAGCCAAAAATATTAAAAAATATCGTCTTCTAAACCATTTAAGTATCCAAAATCTAGCAGATCTTACATCTATAAGTGAAACATACTTAAAAGAGTTAGAATCTTTAAACGACCACCTAAAAATATCTATATATGATTTATATAAAATAAGCGTAATTCTAAACGTAAGTATTAATAAATTTTTTGAAAATAAAAAAGAATAGTTATTTATCTATTCTTCCCAGTAAATAATCCGCTGAAATCTTATATTTTTTACATATTGTATATAAATAATTAGTGGATATTAAATTTACTCCTCTTTCATAAGAAGAAATAGTCGTAAATGTCGTATTTAAAAGTGTAGCTAATTTAGTTTGGGTTAATTTTCTTTCTTTTCTAAAATTCTTAAGTCTTTCACCAGCCACTTTTTTATCTGGTTCTTTTTTCATGTTTTGATAAGTTTTAATATTAGTAAAATCAAAGATATAATCTAAAGATACATCATAATAATTACATAATTTAATTAAATGTTTAATCGGTATAGTTATATAATCATTTTCATAATGCCCATACTGACTTCTATCAATATTTAATACTTTATTAGCTACATCGGTAATCGTAAGACCTTTTCTTTCTCTCAAATATTTTAGCTTTTCCGGATACATATTTTCTTCACCAGTATAATTTTCTCATGATATACTTAAAAATTATATTTAGTGGGTCAAATAATGTAATTTTTCTTGACTTTTGACATTTGCTAGATTATAATTTTGGTATAAGTTAGAAAATTATCATAGAAAGAGAGATAGCAATGAAGTTTGAGAAAATAGGAAGTATAAGTTATAAGAAAGGTATTTTAGTAGGGGTAATATTAGCTTTTTTGTTAGTTGTAGTTATCAATTTGTTTACATCACTAGCAAAATATAGACTAACTGAAAGTGTAAAGATAGTAGAAAGTACAGTTAGTTATTCACCATATGATTTTAAGATAATGGAGATATATCAACAAAAAGAAGGGGAAACATGTACTGATAAAGATGGTAATTGTTATAATAAACTTACAAGTAGTGAAAGAATGCCTGGAGAAGGGTATGTATTAAATAGTGATAATAGTTATTGTAATTTAAGTGATGATAGTGAAGATGAAGAAGCTTTATTAAAAACAAATGAAGCAGGAGAAACAGTAATAAGTGGATTAAATGTTAAAGATAAATGTTATTTATATTATGATAAAGAAAAAAGTGCAAAAGAATTAATAGTTGATAATTCAAATTACATAGAAAGTACTCCTCACTTTGGTGGCACAGCTTGTTTAACTGGATGTAATTATAAAGAAAATGGATTATATAAGACTCAAGATGACTTTGGAGATAGTTATTACTTTAGGGGAACAGTAGAAGATAACTGGGTAAAATTTGGAAATATGAGTACAAATGGAGCAGATATATATTGGAGAATTATACGTATCAATGGAGATGGAACTATTAGACTAATATATTCAGGAAATGATACAGCAACAAATGCAGGAACTGAAACAAATGCAATATCAAAGCAAAATTTTAATCCTGCGTCTTCTACTGATAACATGTATGTTGGGTATGAATACAAGTCTAAGGATATGCATGGATTTGGTAAAGATTCGCAGAAAAGTGATGCATTAAAAGCATTAAATACATGGTTTAATATTAATTTATTAGATGAATGGAATGATGGCGGTGGGAAGATAGATGTAAATGCTGGTTTCTGCAATGATCGAAGTGGAACAACAGGTACTATTTCTTGGAGTGAAAGTATGAGCGATATTGGAGGGACTGAAAAATCTCAAACATATTATGGCGGATACTTAAGATTAGACCATTATAAAGAACCAACATTAAAATGTAGTACAAAAGCTAATAAAAATAAAGATTATTTCACATATACAGGAGCAATAGGAATAAAACAAAATGGAACAGATTCAAAAATAACAGGAACACAGAGTTTAGAATATCCAATAGGCCTTATTACTGCCGATGAAGTATCTTTTGCTGGAGGAAAATGCGAATATAATCTAAGTAATACAGGCTATTGGTTATATACAGGACAGCCTTATTGGACCATGACTCCGTATCGCTTTTATGGAAATGCTAGAGTATTTGTGGTTGTTGGAGCTGGCTACCTATATTGGAGTGAATCAAATAGTA
>CANQDN010000034.1 GCA_947593275.1 uncultured Bacilli bacterium | reverse complement strand
TATCCCAATGCTTATGCCGCTAGAAGAATAGTTTCCCTTATAAATAGACTATATCCTCTAAAAAAGTGTGATACAATGCCTAAAAAAGTATGTTTATACTATCATATCGGGGAGTGTCTAGGTTATTGTGAGCATAAAGTAGATGAAGAAAAACTCCACCAAATGGAAGAAGAAATACTCGCCTTTTTAAGAGGTAATGGAGATATATTAAAAAATAAAATCCAAGAAAAAATGGCAAGTTATAGTAAAAATCTTAATTTTGAAATGGCTTTAGAACTCAAAAAAGAGCTAAATTATATTAATATTATCTTAGATAAACAAAAAATGGAACTCCATGATTTTATAAATCGTGATGTGATTGGTTATTATTTTGATAAAGGTTATTTAAGTATAGAAATCTTATTCTTACGAAATGGTCGTATGGTCGGTGGTAATAAAGATCTTTTTCCTATTGTAAGTGATGTTTTAGATGAACTAGATTATTATATAATGAATTTTTATAGTAAACATGAAATACCTAAAGAAATATTATGTGCTGATGGCATAAATACCCAAATATTAGAAGAAATTTTAAAAACAAGTTTAGTAGTACCTTTAAAAGGTAAAAAGAAAAAATTAGTTGCTATGGCCGAAGAAAATGCCAAAATTAATCTTTCCAATGAATTAGAAATGCTTATAAAAGATGAGGCTAAAACCGAAGTAGCCAATGAAGAATTAAAGAATATTCTTAATTTAAAGAAGTTAGATAGAATTGATTTATTTGATAATTCCAATTTATTTGGTTCTTTTACTGTTAGTTGTATGGTTGTATTTAAAAATGGAAGGCCTGCCAAAAATGAATATCGCAAATATAAGATAAGTTTAGATAAAAATGATGATTATCACACCATGGAAGAAGTAATCTATCGCCGCTATTATAGGGCTTTAATGGAAAAAAGTGAAATGCCCGATTTAATTATTGTCGATGGAGGAATAAACCAAATTAATGCTTGTTTAAACATTTTAAGTGATTTAAATTTAAATATTAGAGTATGTGGCCTAAGAAAAAACACCAAACATAGAACTAACGATTTAATAGATAGTTTAGGCTATAGAATAATTGAACTAGATAAAAGTAGTGGAGTATTTCATTATTTAACAAGAATGCAAGATGAAGTCCATCGCTATACTATAAATTACCACCGAACTATCAGAAGTAAAGGTGCTATTTCGAGTGTTTTAGATAATATTGAAGGTATTGGTGCTAAAAGAAAAAATAAACTTATTAAAACTTTCGGAAGTGTAAATAAAATTAGAAATGCTTCAATTGAGGAATTAAAAGAAATTATACCCGAAGATATAGCCGTAAATCTAAAAGAGTATTTAAATAGTCTAAAAGAAGAGAAAAATAAAATAGATGAATAGATTTATTGCATTTAATATTTTTTCTTAGTATAATTATTTAAAGGTGTTTAGTATGGAAAAATTAATCCAACTTAAAAAAGATAAAACATTATTAGTCGCAAGTAAAATTGTTAATTTTGATTTGCCAGATACTTTATATATTCCTTTAATTAATCTTGCTAAAATACTCGTTAAAAAGGGTGATATAGTTAAAATAGGAACACCTCTATATAAAACTCGCAAAGAAGTAATTACATCCCCAATCTCCGGTAAAGTAAGTGATATAAAAAAAATTATTACTCTAAATGGCCCTGAAGATGCTTTAGTTTTAATAAATGATTATGCTGAAAAAAAAGTAATAGATCCCATTGCTAAAATAAATCTCAATAATTTAAATGCCGAAAAGTTAAATGCTTTATTAGAATTTCAGTTTAAATTAAATTTTTTAAATAAAGAAAACTTAGTTTTAAATGCAATCGATGATGAAACTTATGTTTTTACAGAAAACTTCTATTTACTTAATTATTATGAAGAATTTTTAGATTTTATGGATAAATTAAAAGATATTTTTAAGTTTAAAAAGCTATACATAACCCTAAAAGCAACCAGCAGTGAAAATATTAATAAACTCTTAGAATGTTTAGGCATGTATCCCGAAATAGAGTTAAAAATTGTGCCAGATTTATATCCTTTAGGTGAAGAACATATTTTAAGTAATTATTTAAAATTAGATTCCCCAAAAAGTGTTTTTATAAAGTCTAGTCTCATGTATGATATATATAATTTAATTAAAAGAAATAGACAAAAAACCACGAGACTTTTAACCATCAATGGAAATGCGATAAAAAATCCCCTTATTATGAGTGTCAAAATTGGAACTAAACTCGAAGATTTAATTAATAATTATATTAGTTTTACCAATGATATGCGTCTATTTATTATAAATGGCTTAATGTCCGGGAAAGTTGTTAATATTAAAGATTTTATTATTACGGAAGATATAGGTAGTGTTCTAATAATGAAAGATTTAAAGACACCTAAGGAAGAAGCTTGTATTAATTGCTCTATGTGTGAAAAAATCTGTCCAGTAGGGCTAAATCCCTTACTATTTAAAGATAAAAATTATTTAACTAAAGCCCAAGAAAAATGTTTAAATTGTGGTTTATGTTCATATATTTGTCCCGTTTTCATAAATTTTAATAAATATATAAGAGGAGAAGAAGATGAAAAAAATACCTTTAATTCATGATAGTGAAACTAAAAATAATCTTGTAAATAAATATTATTATGCCCTTATTCCTTTAATTATTTTTAGTATATATAAAAATGGTCTATTACTATATACTAGTAATTTAATCCCTTTTAAAAATATATTATATTTAATATACTTTTATGGAATAAGTATCATTATTGGTTTAATTATATCTCTACTTTTTAAAGAAGAGAAAAAAACTAATATCTTAACTTGCTTAATTATTAGTGCATCCGTCTCACTTAATACAAATATGCTTATTTATCCAATTTTATTATTTGTAAGTTTATTTATTGCTAAATATATTAATTATCGCGCTAATATAGAGATATCTGTTGGAAGTTTTACTCGTTTAGTTTTAGTTTTAGCTCTACTTATAAATAGTTATTCTTATCTTAATATCGCCGAAAAATTAGGCAAATTTAACTATAATTATGCTGATATTTTTGGTGGATTTGCCCCTGGAGGTCTTGCCTCTACTAGTCTTTTATTAATGCTTATTTCTTTAGGTATTTTATGTACTTCCAAGTTTTATAAAAAAGAAATTGCTCTTAGCTCTTGTTTTAGTTACTTTATCTTAAGTGCTATTTATCTTTTCATATTTCAAGATTCTAACTATCTAAAATTATTTTTAACTGGAAATACTTATTTTGCCTTTATTTTTATCGCATCAGACTTATATAATACCCCCAATAATCGAAAAGCCTTTATTATTTATGGTATCCTTATAGGAATACTAACCTTTATATTTAGTTTAATTAATTATTATGAAGCTCCATACTTAAGTATTTTAATTATAAGTATCTTTATACCCCTTATAAATTGGGCTACTAATAAAAAATATTTACAAACTTAAAACTTTGTGTTATAGTATACTTATTCGTTCGCAAAAGTATTGATTGTTTTTTCATTTGCAGGCCTAAGAAAGGGAAAATAATGAAAAAAATAACTAAGTTATTATTATTTATAATGACATTTTTTATAGGACTTTTAAAGATAGAAGCTCGAAGTATAAATGTAAATAGTGATAGTTCAATTGATAATGTCAAAATTCATGTAAAAATAGGCGCTAAAGAAGATAATATTGAACTTAAGAAACTTATAAACACTAGTGATAGTACTTTATATTATAATTTAACCCCATTTGAAGATGTTAAAAGTGGATCTTATACTTTTGATTCCAATCGTCAAGGTATTGAATTTAAAGATTGGACTAATTTAGTTAATCTAGCCTTTTTTGGTTATGGTTATAAAGATCGTACTGATCTTAAATGGTATGTTGCAACCCAGTATGTCCTTTGGGAATATTTAGCAAGTGAAGATGGTGAAGTTTATTTTGTCGATGAAGGAAATCAAAAAATAACTCTATATAGTGAAGAAATAGCCCAAATTAAAACTGATTTTCAAAATAAAGATATCTATCCCTCATTTGCTAAAGAATCCTTTGATGAATATGATTATAAGCTTAAAATAAATGAAGAATTAGTATTAACGGATGAAAATGGTGTTTTAGAGGATTATAATTGGACAAAAAACTCTTCATCTCATGAACTAGTCGAAAATCATAAACTTCATATATCTTTTAGTGTTCCGACAAATCATTTGCTTATGATGAGTAGAAATCCCGAACATATTAATAATCCCGAAGTATACTATAATGGTAATTCCATTATTATGTGCCGAGGAAGAGGTAATTTTAAGATTGTATATCTATACCTTTATTCCAAATACCCAAGTTTAACCATTAATTTAAAATCTAACAGTAATTTACCTTTAAGTGGCGCAGTTTATGATATTTTTTATAAAGAAGGCGGCTATCAAGGCACTTATACAACCGATAGTGAAGGAAAAATTTATCTTGATGAAATCTATAGTGCTAATTATAAGTTAATTGAAAAGAGTGCTCCTAAAGGCTATAAAAAAAGTGATGAAGAAATACCTTTTAGTATAACTGTCGATGATATAAATATTAATATTAATAAAGAAGCTTATTATAAAAATGTGGTCTTTAAAAAGTGTTTAAGAGATGATGATACCTTAACTTTAGAGCGAAATGCTGTATTTGAGCTTTATAACGCCGATTCTAATGAAATGCTTACTACTCTAGCAACAAACGAACTAGGAGAAGCGAATATTAGTCTAACATTTGGTAATTATTTCTTAAAACAAGTAAGTGGAAAATTAGGCTATAATTATGCCGAAGATTTAAGCTTTACAATTGATGAAGATACCCCAGACTATTATTATCTTAATCTAGAAAGTTCTAAAACATCCGGCAGTGTTACTATTAATCTTTTAGATTATTTAACTAATAATCAAATCGAAGCTTTAACTAAAGTCCGAATTAAAAACTTAGGAACTAATAGGTATTTTGAAATTGATGGTGAAGATACTTTTACAATTACCGATGGTATACTTACAATTAATGGCCTTCCTTATGGAACATATCTTTTAGAAGAAATTTATAGTGAAGCTCCTACAGTAAGCACAGAACCCATTATTTTTAATATTAAAACCGATGAAGAAATACTCCTAAATATCTTAAAAGAAGAAACAATTAATACTGATCAGTCTCTAAGTTCTCCCGAAGTAGCTCAAGAGAGTAATGAAAAAATGGAAGTAGAAGTTCCCAGTACCGGTAAAAAAAGCTTAAATATCCTTTTAATTACACTATTATTAGGTCTTAAAATGACTATATGGCCAAATATTTCCAAACAACATTAGGTTTATTTTTAATTGTTGCATCCTTGCTTCTTAACTTAAAAGCATGGGAAATAAAAAAGCAAAACATCCAACTTATAGAAGAAAAATTAGAAACAAAAGATTATTATGCCATTTTAGAAATACCCAAGATTGACTTAAAAAAAGAACTATTTCCCATCAATAGTAAAGATAATCAAGTAAATAAAAATTTAATGGTTCTAAAAGAAAGTATATTCCCCAATAATGCATCTAGCCAAGTTATAATCGCCGGACACTCAGGAACAGCCTCTAATGCTTATTTTAAAGATTTATATAAGTTAAATATTGAAGATCAAATAAATCTTTATTATGATGATTATATGTATAGTTATGTAATTAAAAAAATTGAAAAACAACCTAAAACAGGATCATTATTACTAGATATTAGTAATCAAAATATGCTTATCCTTATTACTTGTACTAAAAATAATAATCACACTCAAACTATCTATTATGGATGGTTAAACAAGGGCGAAAATCTTTAAAAAGTGTAAAAAATGTGTAAAGTTAAGTGGTTTTTTAACAAAAAAATCACTTTTTTTAAAGGAAATTAAGGGTGTTTTGGTAATAATTATATTTAGAAGGTAAATTTCGAGGTGAGGCATATTGCAAGAACAAGAAATTGAGAATATTCGAAAAACAGCCAATATTGTCGATATAATATCTAGTTATGTTGATTTAACCCCGAAAGGGAAAAATTATTTTGGTGTTTGTCCTTTCCATGAAGATCACTCACCAAGTATGAGTGTTTCCGAAGATAAACAAATATATAAGTGTTTTTCTTGTGGTGCAGCGGGTAATGTCTTTACTTTTGTTAAAGATTATGAAAATGTAAGCTTTCTAGAAGCCGTATCCATAGTCGCCCAAAAATGTGGTCTAACCTTTAATGTCGTTAAAAAAACAACTAATAAGACAACTAACCATCAAAAAGAATATGAAATAATGGAACTAGCTTTAAAGTTTTATCAAAATAATTTAAACACTAAAGAGGGCAATAAAGCGAAAGAATATTTAAAAACAAGAAAGTTAGATGAAAGTGTTATCAAAGACTTTGACCTAGGCCTAGCTTTAGATAAAGATTATGCCTTAAATAAGCTTCTATTAAGTAAAAATTATAAGCTAGAAGATCTCCTTGAATTAGGCTTAGTTAATCGAAATAATGAATATTTAAATGATGTTTTTAATAAAAGAATAATCTTTCCAATTCATGATTTAGAAGGCCATCCAGTCGGTTTTACTGGTCGTATCTATGATGATAGTAATCAAGCAAAATATATAAACTCTAAAGAAAGTCCAATATTTAAAAAAGGTGAAATATTATTTAATTATCATCGAAGTAAAAGTGAAATAAAAAAGAAAAAAGAAGTAATTATTGTCGAAGGAAACATGGATGCGATAAGATTATATTCCATGGGTGTTAAAAATGTTGTCGCTCTAATGGGAACAAGTCTTACCAAAGAGCAAGTAGAAATAATTAAAAATCTGCGCGCTAAAATTATTTTAATGCTCGATAACGATAGCGCCGGCGAGATAGCTACTTATAATAATGGTAATATCCTATCCGAAAATAATCTTACTCCTTATGTTGTTCGTTTAAGCGGTGAAAAAGATCCCGATGAATATGTTATAAAAAATGGAATAGACGCTATAATAAATAATATAGCTAATCCCATTAGTTTCTTAGAATTTAAATTAAAATATTTAAAAAAAGATAAAGATCTTACCAAAACTGAAGATCTCGTATCTTATATAAAAGAAGTAATTAAAAGTTTAGAAAGTATACCTGATGAATTAACAAGAAATATTACACTAAAAAGAATAAGTACTGATTATGATATACCTCTGGAAATGCTCCAAGAAGAGCTAAAGAAAGTAAATATCCTTAAAAAACCACTAAAAACTCCTAAAATACTTGAAAAAAATCCCAAAACCAAGTATGATATAGCCTGCATGAATATTATTTATTTTATGATGCATGATTATATTTATATTACGAGATTTAAAAAGGAGTTAGGATATTTTACTAATAAAATATATCGAGATATCGCTAATGCCATTATTTATTATTATGAGACTCATAATGCTATTAATATTGCTGATTTCTTAAGTTATGCCGAAGAAGAAAATATAAATTCTTCAGTAAAAGAAATAATGACTAGAATAAAAGATTTAGAATTAAATATGGATAATTTTGAAGAATTTATTTTCGTAGCTAAAAAAGAAATGGAAAAAGAGCAAATAAAAGAATTAAAAGCCAAAATTGCCAGTGAATTAGATGAAGCTAAAAAATTAGAGCTTGCTAATAAATTAATTGAAATAAAAAAAGGATGTGTAGGAAATGAATAATGAAGAAAAAGGGACAGAAACTGCAACAAAAATTGTAGAAATTAAGTCATTAGAAGAAAGAATTGCGGATTTAATTAAAGAAGGAAAAGAAAAGGGTTATATAACTTTTGAACATCTAGCGGATGCCCTAAAAGGCCTAGAGATCGATAATGATTCTTTAGATGAAATATATAATACTTTAATGGAAAATGAAATTCAAGTAGTTGGTGATGAAGAAGAAGCCAATGGAGACCCAATCGCAAGTGTCATGAATGATGAACCAATATTACTTGATGATGCTGAACTAACTAAAGATATTAATATTAATGATCCCGTTAGAATGTATTTAAAAGAGATAGGTAAAATTAGTTTGCTTTCACCTGAAGAAGAATTAGAATTAAGTGAAAGAGTAGCAAATGGTGATGAAGGCTCTAAAAATAAACTAGCTGAATCTAATCTCCGTTTAGTTGTAAGTATTGCTAAAAGATATGTCGGAAGAGGCTTATTATTCCTAGATTTAATCCAAGAAGGAAACATGGGTCTTATGAAAGCTGTAGATAAATTTGATAGTGATAAAGGTTATAAATTTTCTACGTATGCCACATGGTGGATTAGACAAGCTATAACTAGAGCTCTCGCCGATCAAGCAAGAACTATTCGTGTTCCCGTTCATATGGTTGAAACTATTAATAAAATGAGTAGGATTCAAAGACAATTAACTTTAGAGTTAAATAGAGAACCATCAGAAGAAGAATTAGCCAAAAAAATGGGAATTAGTCTAGATAAAGTAAGAGAAGTTATTAAGATTAGTCAAGAACCCGTATCTTTAGAAACTCCAATTGGGGAAGAAGATGATTCGCATCTTGGTGATTTTATTAAAGATGAATCTAGTATGTCTCCTGAAGAATATGCAACAAATGAAATATTAAAAGAAGAAATAAGAAGCGTTTTAATGACTTTACAAGTAAGAGAACAAGAAGTATTAGAGCTTCGTTTTGGACTTGTTGATGGAACATGCCATACTCTAGAAGAAGTAGGTAAAAAATTTAATGTAACTCGTGAGCGTATTCGTCAAATAGAAGCTAAAGCTTTAAGAAAGTTGCGTCATCCATCACGTGCTAAAAAATTAAGGGATTTCTTATCTGACTAATGATAAATTTAAAATTAAAGACTATTGCTAGTTTAATAAATAAGAGTGATCACGTAATTGATGTTGCGTGCGATCATGCTTATTTAGCTATTTATTTAAAAAAAAATAAGCTGTGTCAATCAGTTATTGCATCCGATATTAGTGCTCAAGCTTTAAATGGAGCCGAAAAAAACATCAAAGAAGCTAACCTTGATATTCCTACTTTTTTATCTGATGGCTTTACAAATATTCCTGATAAATCTCTTGATACAGCCATAATCGCCGGAGTTGGAACTTATACAATTTTAGATATAGTTAAAAGCGCTCCCAATAATATAAAAAAGTTTATTATAAGTAGCAATAATAATTATGCTTATTTAAGAGAAAAAATGGCTAATTTAGGGTTTTATTGCGATAAAGAAATAGTTATAAAAGAACATAATAAATTCTATCCTATAATGGTTTTTATTAAAAGTAATAAAAAAGATAATAAGTTTAAATTAAAATATGGTAAAAGTAATAATCCCGAATATTTTAATTATTTAATCCAAAAAGAAAAAGATATTATTAATAAGTTAGATAAAATAAGTATCTCAAAAATAAAACATTACATGGAAATTCATAACTTAAAAAAATGTCTTAAAGGAAAAAAACAGGATTATTAGCTTTTATATAAGTACTTTCTTTTGGAATAGTACTTTTTTTAGTTATTTCTTTATTTTTACCATTATTGGAATTATTTTGGCTAGGCTTATTTAAATCTTTTAAAACACCTAGTATTGTCCGAGCATTTTGAATCATGGGTTTTGCTTCCCGATATAAGGGAATTACTTGATTTGCTATTCCTAAGGTTTTAGATATCCCACTTATTACTTTAGATAAAGTTAAACCTTGACTTACTGGAGCTCCAAACATAATATTCACCTAATATAATATATGATAAAAGTTTAAAAATGTTTTTTATTACTACATACATCATTTATAAATTTTACTATTTCTTTATCCGGAACTTTTAAAATAACTAATAATTTAGCAATAGTTTCAAATTTAGCGTACAAATAACTGCCATTTTCAATCCTCAGAAGATTTCGCCAAGAAATATTACATAATTCGGCTAGTTCTTCTAATGTATAACCATTTTTAATTCGATATTCTTTTAACATATTATCACCTATACTATTAATTATTATACTTTCTTACTAGTTTTAATAAATCCTCTCCTTGTTCTTTCATTTCTGGTGAATCTACTTTTTTTAATAAATTCCGATACATAATAGACATATTACCACCTATTTGTTTACCATTTAAAAAGTCTTCAAAATGCGTTAAATTAAACCCAATTCTTCTTAAAATACTTTCCGTTTCTTCTTTAGAATATTCTTTTTGTTTTTGAAAAAATATATAATATAACTCTTTTAAAGTAACTATTCTTAAAGCTGGATCATAAACATAATTATCTTTTTCCAACCATGAATGTTGAAAATAATACTTAGTTATCTTATCTTTTCTTTTTCGTTCATAATAAATACCACCTTGAACTAATTTAAAACTAGAATCAAATAAACTAAACATTATAGATAAACCATAACAATTATTATAAGTATTAGTAAAATAACTCCAATTTTGATTATATTCTGTTTTCATTAAAACACATACTTTTGGGGCAATTTCATTAATATCAAATAAAATTGAAGGATTTACTGTCGGATATAAAGCAATATTTGAACTTTTTAAATAACTTTGCCGAGCATGAGTAAGAATACTTCTTAATAAAATAAAATTATCTGTCATAAAATGCGACTTCAAATAAGCATATTTTTGAGGATCAAGTGTATATTCTTCTTCTACATTCCTTTTAAATCTTCTTTTAACACTGCTTATTAAAGTCAATGAGAAGTATTTTTGTTTTTCTTTTTTATAATATTTTGCAAGATTATTATTTTTTTCTAAATATAGAGTTAGATCTTCCGGTTTAATCGCTTCTTTAAAGTTAAATACTTGGTTATATATGTATTCTTTTGTAATAATACTAAGAGATGGATCAAATATTATATCATTTAATTTTAAATAAAAGTGGCTGTTATTCTCCTTATCTAAACCTTCTATAATAGTAAACTTCGGATTAATCGCCGCATAAATAAACGCGAGAATCTCACTTTTAGAATAAATATCTTTATCATAGTCATATAAATAAAATTTAATCGGTGTTTTATCACCAGTTTTAGAAATCCTTGGCATAAGTCTTATATCATCTTCTATCTGTAAAATTAAGTCTTTATAAGGGCTTAATGAAGGATGAATGAGCATTTGATAGTTTTCATATGTAAAAATATTCTTCTCTTTATAATTAGTTAAAAAATATCTTATCTTTTCAATATCCATATTAAAAACCTCCTTAAAAATTAAGCTTTATTATACCACTTTTTTAAGAAAAAGTCACTTCTTTAAGTTCCTGTTAAGATTTTTTGAAAATGTCAGTTTTTGTATTTTGCGATGCAAGTGAATTAGTAACAAATAAAGCCGAGCTT
>CANQDN010000033.1 GCA_947593275.1 uncultured Bacilli bacterium | reverse complement strand
TAAAGAAGCCCATTATTTTAGCTATTATATTTTTAAGCAAAACCACATCAACTCCTTTCTATGATTTAACCTCAAGAACAGGAGGTAAAAATCAACAGAAAGATCAGTCTTAGTGGTAGACATCAAGCCCTAACACTCTAAGTTCATTATATATATAATATGTTACTTTGTAAAGAAATTTCGTTCGACACTTTTCGACATGCTTATTTTAAATCCAAATAAAAAACGGGAATGAATGGAGTTCCCGTTGAAATTTGAAACAAAATGTATTACATTTTGCAATATAATTATAGTTTATCTTTAATATTTAGTCAATATTATTAAGTGCACTTTTTAAATTATCAATCATCAATTGATAATCAGCATTCTTACAAATATATGAGCCACTGACGGCAATATCGGCGTCTTTTATAAAAGGAATTGTATCTTTATTAATGCCTCCATCAACTTCTATTTTAAACTTTAAATTATTAGATTTTCTAATAGCAATAAGATCTTTTAACTTTTCTTTAGTTCCTTCTAAAAACTTTTGACCACCCTCGCCTGGAGCAACACTCATAACTAAAACTAAATCAATAAAACTAATATAAGGCATAAGTTCCATGATATTTGTTTCGGGATTTAAAGCTATCCCGGCTTTTATTCCCAAGTTTTTAATTAATTCAATTGTCTTAATGATATCTTTTGTAGCTTCTAAATGAAAAGTAATATATTCCGGTTTTAAAGTTGCAAGTTTTTCTATATAGATAATGGGATCAAACACCATTAAATGAATATCTATAGGCTTTTTATTATCCTTTAAATTGTCTAATACTTCATTTATTGTAAAATTTTTATGTGAAACAAATCCTCCATCCATTAAATCTACATGGATATATTGAGCATCTGTCTTATTAATTAACTCTATTGTTTTTTCTTTATCATATAAACTACTTAAATAAGAAACGGAAATTTGCAACTTACTTCACCTCTTTTAAAAAACTAATATAATTCCTATAGCGAGATTCTAAAATCTCTTTTTTAGCTACTTTTTCTTTAATCTGACAGCCATCTTCTTTTAAATGCCAACAATTACGATATTTACATGTGGCATCTTTAAATTCAGAAAAGGTATTCTTTATTTCTAAATCTGTATATTTATCTAGTAAAAGAGAAGAAAAACCGGGAGTATCAGCGATATATATATCTTTTATTTGATAAAATTCTGTATGTCTGGTTGTATGTTTTCCTCTACCTAAAGATTCACTAATTGTATCAACTTGAATATTTTTAGTATTATCAAGCATGTTTATTAGGCTTGATTTACCGGCGCCAGTTTGACCTGTTAAAACTACATATTTATGCATTAAAAACTTTTTTAATTCTTTTAAATTAGCATTTGTAAAAGTTTTAATGCCAATATTTTCATAATATTCTCTTAATTTAGTAAACTCTTTTAATTCTTTTTTATCTAATAAATCTAATTTAGTAAAGCATATACAAGGTTTAATATTTTCTAAAATAATACTTACTATTTCTTTATCTAGTAGATTTAAAGATAAATCAGGCTTTTTAAGACTTGTAACAATTAAAGCAATATCAATATTACTTACATGAGGTCTATTTAAAGCATTTTTTCGTGGTTCTATTTTTAAAATATAATTATTTACTTCATCTATGGTTACAAGATCGCCTACTAGAGGGGTTTCTTTTAAATTTCGAAACTTACCTCTAGCTTTACAATCATAATAATTATCACCGGCTTTAACGACATAACTATTACTAATATTTTTAATTATCCTTCCTTTTAACATAAACCTCCACAGTCGTCATCATCATCGATTACACTACTATTACTTTGAGCAACTTTTATTCTAAATGTTTGGCCATTTACTATTGTATAACCTTTAGGTCGAGATTGATAATAAATAGTTCCAGGTTCATATTCACTGGTAGTAACATATTGAATATCTAATTGTAATTCATAAGTATCGGCGAAATCTTCGACATCTTCAACAGTATAACTTCCATCGGTAAAATCAGGATAGAAACGTACTATATCGGGATAATATAGAATAATAGTTTCACCAACGGAAAGTTTTTCACCTGGTTCTACGGATTGACCAATAATTTCAGTTGGTTCATATTCATGTTCTGCATCTTCATCAACCTTTTTAGGCTCTAACCGGACAATTAATTTTAAAGCCTCTAATCTTCCTTTTATTTCTTCATAACTTTCACCAGTATAGTCTTCAATTGTAACTTGGGTATCCCCTAGAGAAACTCTTAAAGTTATTTCTGTTCCTTCTTTTCTTCTTGAGCCAATCTCGGGTTTTGTTCCAATTACATGATCTTTTTCAATACTTGTAGATGCTTCTTCAATATAATTATCGGATACTGTAAATCCTTTATTTTGTAATTCTTTTATGGCTTGTTTGATGGATAAACCAGCGATATCTGGGACAGTTGCTTGTTTTCCACTTTTAGTCATAATTGGTATTAAAACTACTAGAGAAGTAATACCAACGATTAAACCTGTAAATATAAAGGCTAAAATTATTAATAATCTATTTTGCTTTTTCAAATCATCACCCGTTATCTTTTTTGCGATAACTTCTTCCTTTTCTTCTTTTATATCAATAGTTTTTTCTTTTTCTTTGGTTTTTTCTTTCTTAACCATTTTCATAATTTTGGTATCATCTGTATCTGTTTCAGAATATTTATAACTTATAATTGGTTCATTTATTCTTGATTCATCTAAACATGTTTTTAAATCTTCATGCATAACTCGAGCATCGGCATATCTATTTTTAGGATTCTTGGCTGTAGCTTTTTTGATGATATTTACGATGCTATTGGGGACATTGGGGATTTTATCTCGAATATCTGGGAGAGGTTCTTTTAAATGTTTAAGAGCTATTTCAACAGCATTATCGCCTTTAAAGGGTAATTCTCCAGTGATTAATTCATACATCACAATACCCATCGAATAAATATCACTTTGAAGGGTTGAACCTTGACCACTTGCTTGTTCTGGTGGTAAATAATGGACACTACCCATTACCGAATTGGTTTGGGTAAGTTGGGTAGCATTCATGGCCATAGCTATTCCAAAATCGGTAATTTTAACTAAGCCATTTTCTAAAATCATAATATTTTGAGGTTTGATATCTCGGTGAATGATGTAAGAGTCATGAGCAACACTCATTCCATCTGTTATTTGAAGCATTATATCGACAGCTTCACTTAAAGTTAATTTACCACGCTTTTTTAAGAGATTCTTTAAATGTTTACCTTCGATATATTCCATTACTATATAATATTCACCATTATCTTCACCAACATCATAGACTTCGACAATATTTTGATGACTTAGAGAACTAGCTGCCAAGGCTTCTCTTTGAAAACGTCTGACAAACTTCTCATCATTAGATAAATCTCCTCGCAAAACTTTTACAGCAACATTGCGATCTAAAATTGTATCATAAGCAAGATATACATTAGCCATACCACCTTCACCAATTGACTTTATAATTTGGTAGCGATCACTAATCTTTTGCCCTTTCATTATCACTTTTCCTTACTCCCTTCACTTACTTGTAAATACGCGATAGATATATTATCTGTTCCCCCCCTGGCATTGCACTTTCTAATTAATTTACTTACTTTCTCTTCAATTTCTAGTTCAGGATCATTAAGTACTTTTTCAATTTGTTCAAAAGTTAACATATTAGTAAGTCCATCACTACATAATAATATTCCATCTATTTCAATATCAGATATATCTACTTCAAAAATATCCATTTCACATTTTTCAGCGGCTCCTAAAGCTTTCATTAAAACATTCTTTTTAGGATGATATTTAGCTTCTTCTTCGGTTAAATTACCAGCTTGAACAAGTAAATTAACTAGAGTATGATCTTTAGTTACTTTTCTTAAAACGCCATTTTTAAGAACAAAACCGGAAGAATCACCAATATTACCAAAAATAAGATAACTATGAGTTAGAAGAGCGACTACTAAAGTTGTTCCCATTCCGGTTGAATCACTATTTACTGAGGCGTATTCTAAAATATTTTTATTTATTTCATTAACACTATCAGTAAGCCAATTTACGGCATCTAACTCAGAACCTATACTAGAGATTTTATTAAATCTTTTACCTAAAGCTGTAATTGCCATAGAGGACGCTACTTCACCTTTTCTGTGGCCTCCCATGCCATCAGCGACAATCATTAAATATTCTCCACTAGCATTCTTTAAAATGGTAACACTATCTTCATTATGGGTCCTAACTCGACCAGTATCAGTTAAATAAAATGCTTTCATTTTTCATTCATACTCCCTCTTAATTGACCACAAGCGGCATCAATATTTCCCCCAAATTCTTTTCTAATAGTAGTATTTAGCCCACAAGTTTTTAAAATATTATAAAAATTCATTAGGCGCTTTTTACTACTTCTTTTAAATTCTAAATGATTAGTTTCATTATAAGGAATAAGATTAACATAGATATTCATGCCTTTAAATAATTCTATTAACTCATGAGCTTCCTTTTCACTATCATTTATATATTCTAGCATAACATATTCTATGGTAACTCGTCTACCTGTAACACTCAAATAATCGCGAATTGCTTGTTTTAATACCCCTATATTATACACTTTATTTACAGGCATAAGCTTATTTCGGAGTTCATCATTGGGAGCATGAAGAGAGATAGCAAGATTAATTTGGAGAGGTAATTTGGCAAGTTCATAAATCTTGGGGACGATTCCACAAGTAGATAAAGTTATATGGCGAGCACCTATTTGAAGGCCTTTCGCGTCGTTAATTATTTTAATAAATCTTATGATATTATCATAATTATCTAATGGTTCACCAATACCCATGATAACAACACTTTTAATTCGTGTCTTTAAGTCTTCTTCAATGGCAAGAATCTCTTCAACTATTTCATAAGCTTCAAGGTTTCGCACTTTTTTTTGACGACCGGATTCACAAAAACTACAACCCATATTACAGCCAACTTCACTAGAAACACATATAGATAAACCATAATCATGTTCCATTAAAACAGCTTCAATAAAATTATTATCATAAAGGCGAAATAAATATTTTTTTACTAATTTATCTTCTTGTTTCTTTTCGATTTTAATAAAAAAGGTCGTAAAGTCTTGTAATAATCTTTCTCTTATTTCTTTTTTTAAATTGGAAAAATTATTTATATCTCGCTCCTTTTTTTGATATAACCATTCATAAACTTGGGTAGCTTTAAATTTCTTTTCGCCAATTTCTAGAAAATAAGCTTCTAATTCTTCCTTTGTTAAATCAAAGATATTGCGCATATTTAAGCATCCTCTCTAAACTTTAAAGTATAAGTTCCTTCTAAAGTAGTAACTTTTATAGTATTTAAATTATTATTAGAATCTAATTCTATTTGATAAATTATATTATCTTTAGTTCCTTCATATAAATAATTTGGAGATTTTAATTTAAAAGAAATTTCTTCAATAATATTTTTATAATAATTTAAATCAAAATAATTGGAATCTACTTCCGTATATAAATCATCAATTATTACTCTTTCATTTGTTGTTTCTTTATAGGTTCCAGTATTATCAATATAATACTTTATAGTGTCCATTGGGCCTTCTTTAAAGCCTACATCACTAGTTGGGGTTTTAAGGCCTTCATAAATATATTTAGCATCATTTATTATTACTTTATAATTATATCTATAGCTATCTTGATATTTATTGATAGATTTATTATAAGTATCTAAATTTAAGGTATCCAATATTTCATTTTTTTCTTCCTCTATTATTGGTGGTTCATTATTTTCTATCTTTTTTTCAGGGGATTTTAGGGAAGAAAGTAAAACAAAAACAAGAAGAATAAGAAAAAAGATTCCCCAATAAATTAATTTTAAAAAAGCTTTACCTCTATTAGTTTTCTTTAGTTCTTTTATTTTTCTTCTTATTAGTTGCACTATTTCACCTACTTAACTTCTTTTTTTAAGATACTTTCCTTATTTATTCCATTTAAATAATCTTTAACTAACATAGTTTTTTTGCCAGCGGGTTTAATTTTAGTTAGATAATAGATTTTATCTAGGCAAGATATTCCGATGGCATCTTTAGTTATTTTTTCAATTGTACTGGCTTTTTCTTTGGCAGCCTCTCCAATATATCCTTCGATTACTTTTATTTCTTCATCATTTAAGATTAAATTAGCTAAAGGCCAAGAATTTAGTCCTCGCACCTGATTATTTACTTCTCTTGCAGCTTTATTAAAATCTAGATGTTCATCTTCTCTTTTAATTATTTTAGCATATGTTGCTTCGGCATCATTTTGTTTAATTCTTTTATTTGTGCCCTCAATTATAGATGGTAAAACATTTTCTAATAAATTTGCACCTAGAAGGCTTAATTTATCATGCATAGATTCGGTTGTGTCTTCATTTTTTATTGGTAATTTGGAATTGGCAATCATATCACCAGTATCCATTCCTTCATCCATATACATAATGGTTACACCAGTTTCTTCTTCACCATTTATTATGGCTCTTTGAATGGGTGCCCCACCGCGATATTTTGGAAGTAAAGAAGCATGAACATTAATACACCCTAAAGGTGGAATATCTAATACTTCTTTAGGTACAATTTTACCATAAGCACAAGTAACAATTAAATCCGGTTGATATTTTTTTATTTCTTCATAGTCTTTTTTAATATTAACTGGTTGAAAGACGGGAATATTATTTTCTAAGGCTTTATTTTTTACGGGAGAAAAAGTTAATACTTTCTTTCTTCCTACTTCTTTATCGGGATTAGTCACGACTAAAACTACATCAGTCATTTCTATAAGTTTATCAAGTATGGGGACGGCAAATTCGGGAGTTCCCATGAATATTGTTTTAATACGCATTATCATCACCACTTTAATTATATCATAACCATTAAAAAAAAGCTATTTTAAACTTTCTAAAATAGCCTTTTCTAAACCTCTAAAAGGAAGAGTTGCACAAGTTTTACGATTACCCTGTTTATAGATATCAGAATATACTACTCCTTCCTTTAATAAATCTTCATTATATTCTTCATTATTAGTCATATTATAAAAATTAGCAATATATTTAAGAGCTTCTTCTTTAGTTTTACCAATTAAATTATTAATCATAATTGATGTTGCGGAGATTGATATAGCACAGGCTTCTCCCTCAAAAGTAATATCTTCAATAATATTATCTTTAAATTTAATATAAATATCAATATTATCGATACAAGAAGCATTATTTGTATTTACTTTTAAATACTCTTCTTCTTCCATTCGCTTTCGATTGGTTGGATGCATATAATTTTCCATGATAATTGCTCTTTTAGTTTCACTATCCATCTAAATCATCTCTCTTACAATTTTATCATAATCACTTAATAATTCGACTAAATTATCTATTTCTTCATAAGTATTATAAAAATATAAACTAACTCTTACAGTATTTGTTACTCCAACACTGGATTTTAAGATCTTAGCACAATGATTGCCCGCTCTAACACATATATTATACTTATTTAGATAATAAGCGACATCTTGGCTAAAAATATTATTTACATTAAAAGCCACTATTCCACTATCTGATTCAATATTTATGATATCAATATGCTTTAATGGTAGGAGTTTATCAATTAAATATTTTCTTAGATTATGTTCCTCTTTTACAATATTTTCGAAACCTATTTTATTTAAATATCTTATAGCTTCCCCAAGACCTATAACACCGGCGATATTAGGAGTTCCAGCTTCTAGGCGAGTGGGAAGAGGTTTTAAATAAACTGTATCAGGACTATCAAAAGATTCGTTCATTCCTCCCCCAAGATTAATGGGTTCTAAATGTTCTAATAGTTCTTTTTTGCCATATAAAACACCAACTCCGGTTGGGCCACACATTTTATGGCCGGAAAAAGCTAAAAAATCAATATCTAAGTCTGTAACATCAGTTTTAACATGAGGAACCATTTGAGCACCATCAATAACGACAAAAATATTATGATCATGAGCATATTTAGTTATTTCTTTAATTGGTCTAATATCCCCGATAACGTTGGTAATACCGGCTAGGCTAATAACTTTGGTTTTATCTGTGATACTTTTTTTGACATTTTCCATGGTAACATAATAATTACTATCAAGAGGAATATAATTTACTTTTATTCCAAGCTTTTTTACTAATCTAAACCATGGAAGAACATTTGAGGCATGCTCACTAGTTGTAATTAAAACTTCATCGCCCGCCTCTAGAAGATTACCAAAAAAGCCATTTATTATCATATTTAAACTTTCGGTTGTACCACTGGTAAAAACTATTTCTTCTAAACATTTGGCATTAATAAATTCTTTTACTAATTCTCTAGTTTGTTCATATTCTTGATCTACTTTAAAGGATAAATCATAATCTCCACGATGAGCATTTGCAGAATAATTGGCATAATAATCATTCATTTTATCTATTACACATTTAGGTTTTAGACTAGTTGCGCCATTATCTAAATAGATTATATCCTGTTTTAAAAGAGGAAAATCCGCTCTATTCAATATTTTTCACCTCCAATAAAATTCTTTCTTTAAATTCTTCAGTAATAAAATTAGTCGTAAAACTTTCTAATAAAAGCTTTTTAGCAGAAGGAATACTTAAACCATTACTTGTTAAATAAAATAATTCTTCGGGATTAAATGATCCAATGGTAACTAAATGATTAGCTAAAACTTCATTGGTATCAACATATATATTAGGACTAATCTTAATTAAATCTGCATTTAATATTAAGCCTTTTAAATCTTCAGTTAATTCATTATCTTTACTACTTTTATTTACATAACCATTACATATGACATTTAAAGAATTATCTTTATTTTTATTAATACAACGTATTTTTATTTTAGCTTTATTATTATTTTCTAACATATTAATATTAATAGTTACTGTATTATTACCTTCATTTATGATTAAATAGTTAAATTCTAAATGGGAATTATTATTTAAATTAAAGGTTAGAGTTAGATCTTTATTTATTATACTTACTTTATCAAAATTAACTTCGGAATTATCGGTTAGAGAAATATTAATAGTGTGATCTTCTTTAGAATAATTGCAAAGTTTTAGATTACCCCGACAGTCTATATTTAACTTTTTATCCCAAATAATTTCATATTCACCATCTTTAATAACTTTATCTTCTGCTAGTATTAATTTATTCATATTCTTCCGACCCATCAATAACACTTGCCCCAAATCCAGTCTTTAAAATCTTTTCTACTAATGATTTATCGCCGGTTTTAACAATTGTTTTATTATCCATAATGGCTACTTTATATTGATCAAAATATTTTAAAATATCGGAATGATGTGTAACTATAAGCATACTTGGGTGATACATGTCATAATACTTTTTTAAGGAAGTACCTACTACTTTTAAAGCATCAACGTCTAAGCCGGAGTCTATTTCATCTAATATGATAAGTTTTGGTTCTAACATAAATAAGTGTAAAAGCTCATTTTTTTTCTTTTCGCCACCACTCATATTGAAGTTAATATCACGATGGACAAAGTCTTTAGGTAAATTAATAAGATCACATACTTCATTTAGTTTTTTATTAAAAGTAAATACGTCAACTTTAGTGTCATTTCTTTCGGAAAGAGCTGTTCGTAGCATTTCGGCATTAGTTATTCCTTCAACTTCTACGGGATTTTGGTTAAGTAAAAATATTCCTAATCTACTTATACTAGTTGTATCTAAAAGATTTAAATTATGGTCATTAAAGGTAATTTTGCCATCTACTATATTATAATCAGGGTGATGCATAATTGCTTTACAAATAGTGCTTTTACCTACCCCGTTAGGGCCCATTAAGACTTGGATTTCACCGGGAGCTATCTCTAAATTAAAATTATCTATTATTACTTTATCTTTTGTTTTAACTTTTAAATTTTCTATTTTAAGCATAAAAACCACCAAGAATATTTTAGCACAATATTAAAAAATTAGCTACCTTTATCTATTTAGTAGGCCTTAAAATTCGTAGTTTTCCTTCAATATGCATTGTATTTACTCTTTCTAAGATAGAGATAACCTCGCCATTTAAGTCAACTTTGGAATTTAAATCATAACCATATACAGTAATTAAAGGAACTTTGCTTTCATTTATAGTAACATTTATTTGGACTCCATCAACTAAGGTATTATACTCTTCAAATACGGGAAATCCCCCTTTAAGTTTAATTTCATTTTTAAGTTTATAACCATCATCAATAATATCATAAATAGTAAGTACTGTTTCTTTAAGATTATAAGAATAATAATCTAGTTTCTGTTCTTCTAAAAAATAATCTTGATAGATATCTTTTAAATTAATTAAATTACTATCTAGTTTTAAAGCATCAAAAATATAAGGATTATATATTTTAGAAGGCTTCATTGGTATTTTTAAGACAAAATATTTACTATCTATTACAATGGTAAAAATAACTGTATCACTCATAAACATTTCGCCAATTTCTCGGCTATTTTGGGTAAATAAAACTCCTGTTAAGTCTAAATAAAGACTGTTAATACCCCGATTATGTAAATAGGTATATATACCAGTTTTATGATAAATAGTAACTGTATCACTATCTATTAAAATGGGTATTTCTTGTTTCTTATAAACAAGCATCATACTTATTTTATCTTCTTTATGACTTTTAATTATAACTTTAAAATAGCGCGTATTAAAAAGAAGTAGACCGATGTTTGCAATAATGTCGGCATAATAATGGCCTAATGTGGGATTATTAATAAAATTATCTTCATCTAAGTTATCTTTAAATTCATAATTAAACAGCACTTTTATCACCTCTTTTAAAATAAAAAAATATGTTACTTATTTTCTTGTAACATATTTAGTAAATCAATTTTAAATTTATCTTTAGTTGCATTTGCTTTTGAAATCATTATTCCTTTATAAGTTGTTAGTTCACTCATATGTCCTTCAAGTAAGATTTCGGTTGGTGTTATGGTATCTAACATAACAGTTCCTTCTTTATGATATACAGTATAGAATAATTTAACTTCACCATGAACTGCAGCGAACATTTTATCACTTGGAAGTTTTAATTCATATTTTTCTGTATGTTCTTTTTTATTTGTACTCACTAGTTCCCCAACAAAATTACCACTTCTAAGTTCTGGATAATATTCAAAATTTAACTTTTTAAATGCGAGCATATTGTACTTTTTAAGTGCTCTTTCTAGCTTTTTAAATTCGTTTTCATTAACGTAATCTAATACATATCCTTTCATAATTTTAACCCCCTAATTTCCATTACAGATAAATTATAGCATATTTTTGTGTTTTTGTCAAATTTCGTCAACTTTCAGGTAAATTTTAAAATACTACTTGACTTTTTATCTGATACTTTAATTATACCACAAAATGGGCATTTTGTCAAAAATGAGGGTAATTATGTTAATCCTTTTTGAAAATGTCAGTACAAGATTTTTTGAAAATGTCAGTACTATCATATGATAGAATATATCTT
>CANQDN010000032.1 GCA_947593275.1 uncultured Bacilli bacterium | reverse complement strand
AGTATTTCCTTGCAATGAAAACTATTCTTGCCCATGAATATAGTTAGAAAGCGTCATGAGCAAGAGATTAGTTAGATACTATATAAGGATTATCAGATGTTCCCTTAGGTTTATCTGCATGATCAAAATAAAATTTAGTATCGGCTTTCAAGTTTATAACTGGACGCAACCGACTAGATGCATGAACAAAAGAAGTAGAAAGTCTACCATCCAAATCCAAGAGAAATATATAAGCTGCACCATCTCGTATTTGACATGGGGACATAGTCCAATAACTTTTGCCAGTATATAACCAATATCCTTTATTATCGTATCCTGATAATCCTCCTGCATAAACTACTTCATCAGCAGTTATAAGGCCTACTGGATATTCTAAACTTTTGGTTCCAGTTTTTGCTCCTGTATATGTGAAACTATCTGCTGTTTTATTTATTACTCCATTTGGATTACTTGAATTTGTATAATTTGTGCTACATTTTAATGTTGGATTTTGTTTGTTTACTAATCTTTTATGTGCCCCATAATAAGTATCATTGCTTCCAATTCCACCACTATCTTCCATATCTTCAGACCAAGTAGCACCGCTACCAGTTGCTCCACTTCGATCATTACAGAATATTGATTCTATATCTATTTGTCCTTCTCCATTAGCAAATTCATCACTTAAATTTGTTTCAAACCATGTATTTAAATTTTGCAATACCATACTTTGTATTGAACCCGATCCATAGCCATGCATTTTACCGGAAATCCATTCATATCCTACATACATGTTATTATTATATGTTTTATTATCAACTGCCCATACTGTAGTTGCATTATTATTTATTTGACTATTGGAACTTCCTACATATCCTTTATTAGTTTCATCTGATGGTGTTAAATTTTCTGCAGTTTCTCCAGTTCCGGCATAAATAAGTCTTATACTTCCATCACCATTTATTCGAATAATTCTCCACCATATATCTTCACCACTGCTTGTTGATGTAGTTTTTCCAAACTTAACCCAGTTATCACTTACAGACCCTCTAAAGTAATAACTTTCTCCAAAGTCATCTTTAGCTTTATACAACCCATTTTCTTGAACATCACAACCTGTCACACATGATGTTTTATCAAAATGTGCCTCATCTCCTATAACACTAGAATTATCAATTATTGTATCTCCTGCTTTTATTATTTTATTAAACCATACAAAACATCTTTCTTCAGGTGCTAAATTACTTATAATATGCTCTCCGTTTTCATTTGTTTTTAATATAGCTTCTTTATCATGTTCTTTTTCACCTTTTAAAACGCAATAACTTCTTTGTGTATCTATTGTATAATTTCCTTCAGGCATTTCAGTTATTTTCTTTTCTTCTTCTCCATCTACTTGATACATCGCTATACTATTATAACTATCATTTACTTCTATTCTATCCTTTAATACATATTCTTCTCTTTCTTTATCTTTCTTAAATGTAAACAAACAAACTAAAAGAAAACCAACTACTCCCACTACTAATATTTTATTTAACTTCATTGCTTTCTCTCTTTCCCTTTCTCAAATCTATTAAGATTTTCTAACTTATACTAAAATTATAGTTTAGCAAATGTCAAATGTCAAGAAAAATATAGATATTTATTCGGAATTTTTGTTTTTGACTATATGTTTATGAGAAAATTATACTGGTGAACTAGAAATGAATTATGGATTAAAATTAAAAGAATTAAGAGAAAGACTTGGCTTGACTTTTGTCGAAATGGGAAAAATAATTAATGTTAGTGACAGTTTATATAGTAGATACGAAAAAGAAAAACAAACCATCCCTCTTAAACACTTAATCACAGTATGCAATTACTTTGATGTATCTTTAGATTATATTTTAGGATTCAATGAAAGCAAAAAATATAGCAGTAATAATAATTTAGACATGAAAAAAGTAAGCCTGCGTATTAAAAGTTTTAGAAAAGAAATAAATCTAACCCAATTACAAATAGCGAACTTTCTCCATATTGATCAACCAACATGGAGCATATATGAATCCGGCAAAAGTTTAATTGGCCTTCCCTTTTTATTTATGATCTGTAAAAAATACAATATATCCGCTGATTACTTGTTAGGTAAAACTGATTCCCCTAAATATCTCAAATAATCTATATTTCTTAGAAACAAAAAAAGAGTCAACGCTTGTAATTATTAATGTCTATAACAATAATAACCCAAACGCTAACGTCTATATTCTCAAAAAGCAGATGTTATGAACAAACACTCTACATCTTTATTATAACAAATTTTAAACAAATTGCAAGTAAAAAGTAGCTAACCCAAGTTAACTACTATTTTTAATTTAACTATTTACAATTTTAACTTTAACTGTTGATGATACAACAAAGTTTAACTTAGGATCATTATTTTCCACCTTAACAGGTACATCATATTCCCCTGGTGTTGTATAATTAGTTAAATCAACATAAGCTTTAATACTAGCATCACTTACATTATCTATAACTGATTGAACACCCTTAACTATAACACTAATACTATCTGTACCCACAATATTAGCCTCTAATCCACTAGCTTTATTAATCGCTGTAACATTTGAAATATTAACTTCTTTTTGTTTTTCATCACCAAATGTCACTGTAATATTAGCTTTCGTCTCACTTATAGATCTAACACCTGTCGGTTTATTTATTGTTACATTATATGATTTAGTACCATTAGATCCTTCTCCATTAACATTAATTGTAACCGGAACACTTGTAATACCACTAATAGTTTCTTGTTCTCCATAAATAGATACTGAATGAGTATTACTATTATTAATTAAAATAGACGCAATAGCTTTTCCAGTTACTAAATTACCGGTTGTTAATACTTCAATTGGAACATTCTTAGAATATGTATCAAGCGTTATCGAAGCTGTTAAACTTAATGGTACTATCTCTATATCTTTAATAATATTTCCTTTACTATCATAAGCCAGAAGTGGAATATTATCTATATCATAAGTACCTGCATTATTAAGAGTATTATCTCTTAAATCTATTAATGCTTTAACAGTAGCAATATTATTTAAGGCTTCTTCACTACCCTTAACAACTACTTCACTCCTTGATAATTCTACATTCTCTACACTTAATCTATCATTCAAATAATCGACATTAACTAAATCATAATCAATAGTTCTTGTAACACTTACTTTTTCTTTTATAGTTACCGATACATAAGAAGGATCAAGTTTATAATTAATTCTATTTATTGATTTAGTATAAGTAAGATACACTTTATAAGCTGAATCTCTAGCTTTATAATCTGATAAATCTAATATAACTGTATTAGTACCCAATTGTTTAGCTAAATATATATCACTTTTTCTTCCAATTAATACAACATCTACAACTTCAGGTATTCCCTCAACTACATAAGCTTCTTCATTATAATTAGCTTTAACCGGCACATTTGTAATAACTTCTGCTTCTGATTCTACTAACGCTATAACTTGCGAATCAATTAATAAAAACATAACAACCGCTAAAACTAAAGAAACATATATAATAAAATTAGGTCGACTAATAATATAATCTAATTTAAGATTATGGGATTTTAAATATTCACTTATCCCAAATATTAATCTACTTATAGGAGTTACAATTAATCTATCAATAACTCGATATATTGCTAAAAATATTTTTTTAATAAACTTAATAATGCTCATCATTACTCTTCACCTACGCTATCTTTATCATCAGCTTCATAGAATACTTCAGGTCGAGGATTTAAAGCATCAATTAAAAGCATTCTAAATTCATCTAAAGTTAAATTATAATTTATATCTCCATCACAAGCAATGCTTAAACGTCCATTTTCTTCAGAAACAACAAGAGCAATCGCATCACTTTCCTCAGCAATACCTAAAGCTGCTCTATGCCGTGTCCCAAGTCTCTTATTAATAGACCCACTCATACTTGTTTTAAAGACTGCTCTAGCTGCAGTTATCCTATCCCCTTGAATTATTACTCCTCCATCATGTAAAGGTCCATTAGGGAAAAAGATTGACTCTAATAAATCACTGGATAAATCAGCATATATTTTACTCGCTGGCTCTATATATTCTTGTAAAGATATTTCTCTTTCAATAACAATTAAAGCCCCAATTCTATTTCTCTTAAAATATTCTATTGCGCGCATTATCTCATAAACAACTTTTTCTCTTTCATCAATCGTAAGTATTTTATGTCTTCCCAGTAACTGTGTTCTTCCAATTGATTCAAGAACACTTCTAATCTCTGGCTGAAATATAACAATGATGGCTAAAGGTCCCCAATTTAAACAATATTGTAATATAATACCTACAGTATAAAGATTTAATAAATCACTTAATAATTTAATTAATAATACTAAAATAACTCCTTTAAATATTAAAACCATCTTAATATTATTCTTAATATTTTTTAATATAAAATAAAATACAAGCCAAACAACACCAATATCTATAATTTTAGTGATGATTTCCCATATCATACTTAATGTCATATCTTCACTCTTCCTTTTGCTTTTTTATTATATCAAAAAAAGAAACTGAAATCTATATAGTTTAGAGAGTTTCTACTTGAGCTTTAAACATTCTTGTTAATACTGTCATAAGTTCTCTTTTGGTAACTTTACTTACAAAAGTATCATTCCCACTTATATATTCTTCTAAAATAACTACTTTCTTCGAATCAATTTCTCTATTTTCATTTAAACCCATTGCTAAAAAATATTTCTTTCCATAATACATTGCTTCTTTTAAAATAATATACTCTTCTTTATTTTCTAAAACAATTATTGTATTAATACTAAGTCCCATTTTATTTACCTCCAACTGTATTTGAAACGGGAATTACTTGAACTACTTTTAGCCTTTCCTTAGGTTCATCTTCTTTTAAAACCTCATTATTTAAACTATCAATATCTAATTTTGGCCCCTCTAATACTTCTTCACTTTCTTTTTCTTGTTCTTCTTTTATAATTTCCTTTTCTTTTTCTTTATTTTCTTCTTCTTTTTTTAATTCTTCTTTAATAAAAGTTCCCAAATACATATCAATTTCATCAAATATCTCATCCGGAGTTTTATCAAACTTCTGACTATTCTTAATTGCTTTTATTTCTTCATTTATTTCTTTTAATTTATTTTTATCTTCCTCTTCTTCTACTAAATCTTTAGTCTTCAAATCAAACATCGATAATTTATTTAATTTATTAACTTCTTTATCTAAATTATCATTTTCCCCTTTTAAATCCGTTATTAAAACATCTAAAGCATTAGTTCTTTCAATATTATCTAATAAATTAGTCTTATAATTATCTAATATCTCATTTAAAATACTCTTCTCTTTATCTTTCTTTTGAATTGCATTCTCAACATTAGCTTTCGTTCTTGCACTCTTATTTTTATCTTCTAATATCTCTCTATAACTATGAATAGTCTTCTCAAGCTTCAAAACATTATCCTCTAACTCATCTATTTTAGGTCCAACTATGTCATTTATATATTGATCAATATCTTTTATTTCTTGTTCATAAGTATTTATTTTCTTTTCATTCTGTTCTTTCGTATTTTTAATAAAATCAATCCGAGCATTTATTATATTATTATCTATTGCATCATAACTCTTATTATCAATTAAAGTTGATAACTCCATTCTTTCATTTTCGCGCTTTTCTAATTCTTCCTCTAAAATATTTGAAGAAGATATATCCATATAAGGAACTTTCTTAACAATCTGTACTAACTCTTTAACTTTATTTAAAGCATCCGTCATATTATTATTTAAAATAAGTTCTTTAGCATCTGCTCCAACCATATTCGCGTCTGTAATTATTTCTCTTTTTCTCTTCTCTAATTTTTCTAATTCTTGAGTTAAATCCGCTAACTTCTCTTCATCACTATGCTTTAAATCTTCATCTATATAAGCATTGGGATTATTTAAATTATCTAAAACATCATTAAGCCTATTTTTCTCTGTATTAAGCTTATCTTCTAATTCTTCTTTAGCTTGATTAGTTAACTCTAACTCTTTTAAAACATTTGTATATTGTTCTTCTTTAAGACCTAATTCTTTCTTTAATTCTAAATCATTTTTCTCTTCTTTACTTAATAATTCTTTATAGTAAGTATTAGATGTTGCATTATGAGCTTTTTTCTCCAAATTAACTATATACTTCTTATTATCACTTATCTTATCTTTTAAAGTATTAATATCTTTATAAAGGTTATTTTCCCGACTTTTAATATCTTCCAAAGTACTTTTAATATCTTTAATCTTTCTATTTAATCTGCTAATTTTATTCTTAAGACTTATCTCAATATTCTTATCTACAAGTTCACTAGAAGCATTAAAATAGCGAGCATCATTCATTAAACTCTTTAAGTCTTCTATCTCATTTCTTTTATTTTTTATTTGTCGATTTAAAGATATTAACTCAGTATTAATCTCATCAATACTTAAAGAAGAATTAGCCATACTTATAAGTGTATCTATATTATTAAAAACTTCTGTATGCATAACTCTAGCCACCTAACCTTTTCTATTCTAATATATAATATACCATAAACTAACCTTTTTGGCAATCAAAAAAAGATAGAAAAAATCTATCTCTTATATGATATCTAAATTAATTATTTTTACTTAAAGTTAAATTACATATCCATTTTAATTACTCTTCTTACTATTCATATCCTTTTTTCTTATAATAATCATATAATTCTTTAAAACGATTAAAATGGACTATTTCTCTTTGTCTTAAAAATAATAAAACTCTTAAAACATCTTCATCTGTTGCTAAATCAATTAAATTTTCATAGACCGCTCTAGCCTTTTGTTCTGCAGCCATATCTTCACTTATATCCGCAAGAACATCACCTGTTACTGAAAAATAAGTTACTGTAAAAGGTACTCCATCAGCATTTGATGGATATGTTCCCTTGCCATGTTCAGAATATGTTGACCCAAGTCCGGCTTCTTCTAATTCTTTTGCTGAAGCATCTTTAGTTAATTGATGAACCATAGACGCGATCATTTCACAGTGCCCAATTTCTTCACACGCAATGTCATTAAGTAAAGATTTCCCATAATCATCAGGCATACTAAACTTTTGAGAAAAATATCTTAAAGCCGCCGCAAGTTCACTATTAGCTCCTCCAAATTGCGTAAGTAAATACTTAGCCATTTTTACATCTTTTTTCTTAATATTTACTGGATAATTTAATTGTTTTACATACTTAAACATACATACTACCTCCCATATCCCAAGGCCATGGAGAATCTATCCAATTAAATTTAGAACCAGTGACTTTTGTAACAGTTAAAGGACCATATGTTTTAGTATATTCTTTTGTACAATCTCTTTTTTCTTCCACATATTTTTTAAATAAATCTAAAGCTTCTTTATTATCTGGATGTAAATCTAAATAAAGGTTTAAATCATTTATTGCAAATGAAAGAGCCATAATTTTATATAATGCTTTTTCTTTTTCTGTTTTAGGTACTAATTTATAATAAGTAAGATTCTTATAAGGATCATATAAATCTTTAAACATATTACCTCTTAAAAAGCCTTCCATTGGATCTAATATATTAGTATTACGACTAAATTTTATCTCCGGCATAAATAACGACATATTAACATCATAATTATTGTCTTCAAATAACACTTTTAATTACCTCCTACATTATAGTATGTAACTTCTTCATTTAAGACTAGACAATAACCCAAATAAAATAAAAAAACTTTACATATATAAATATTTATTATATAATAATTTTGCAAGGCACAAATGTGCTTGCCAAAATTTGATTTGGCACCACACTTATCTTAAGTTGGTGCTTTTCTTATGTTATGAATTATCTACCATCGTGTAAAAAACATGATGTAAGGGATAATTAATAAAATAATTATCACCAAAAGCAAAAAAACTAAAAAGTCTTTCTTACTCATAGTGACCACCTCACTTTAAAATAAATTTTAAATGGATGGCAAGCACATAGACCAAAACCCCCTAAGGTGCCTTGCATAACCACTATATCACAAAAAAAGTAAAAGTCAAAATACAGATTTTACAAAATCTGCACCCAAAAATGAGCAAAAAACCCAAAAAACAGGCTTTTTCATACAGATTTTAATAAATCTACATGCAGATTTAGTAAAATTTGTAAAATTTAAAAAATTTTTAATTTTTTTATAAATTTCCAATTAAAAGTAGCCTTTTTTTAAGACTACTCTATTTTTTACTCTTCGTTTTCTTTTTAGGACGTTTCTTTCTATTATTTTTAGAACCCTTTTTATTACTCTTCTTCTTACTACTTGTTCTATTTGTATTTTTCTTATTATTAGTTTTCTTTTTATTATTACTGCTCGTTTTCTTAACCCTTTTATTTTCTTCTTTTACTAAAACATCCGTTTCTTTTTTAACCTTTACATCCTTATCTTTAACATCTTTTTTCCCCACTTCTTTTAAGAATAACTTTTGAATAACCGGATTACTCTTTAATCCCTTTTTATTACTCTTCTTCTTTGGTTTTACTTCTTTCTTAACCTTTTCTTCCTTTTTATCTACTACTTTTTCATTCAAATTACTATTTTTATTTTCTTTAAAATTAATAATGATTCCATGAATTTTAATATAAATAACCGCGATAATAATACAAAAAAGAGTAATAAAATATGTACATATTAAAGCGATAAAAAATATATCTATTGTATCAAATTTATTCATAAAATCACTTCCTTTTCTTATTCTCCTGGAGTATATTTCACAATTACTAACTTTCCATTATCTAAAGTTAAATAAAGAACCCCTTTTTGATCATACCCTAAATCTACGACATACTCATAACTCATCTCTACTTTATAAGCATTCACATTTTCTCCATTTAAAGTTATTTCTTCTTCTAAAACATCATCCACCGTAACTTCTTTTATCTCGGGAAGCTTTTGAACTCTATCCTGATAAGTATTATCAATTATATCTTTATAAATAGTATCCATCGCTTTATTTAAAAATTCTTCTTTCTTACTACTTAAAATATATTCTAAACCTCCAACATCATACTTATTTATTTTATTATTTAAAGTATAAAAATCAATTACAAATAATTTAGCTAAACAAGAAGCATACTCTTTATAATCAATTTCATCTGCACTTAAAACTTTCTTTAAAGTTTCAAACTCTTCCTTCATATATTCTGTATCTCGATCATCCAAAGAATAACCAAAATCTTCAATATTTAAAATAACATTAGTTGAATTCATAATTTTTATTTTATTATCTTTCTTAAATAATACTTTTGTAACCCCAATTAACAGTGTAATTACTAATAAAATAACAATAATAACTAGCCATACCTTATATCTTTTTCTCATTCTAAAACTCCATTATCTCTTATACTTCTAACTTTATCTCCATCTAATTTAATTAAATCATGAACAACTATCGCATTTGAAGTCTCTAAAACTGCCTCCGTCTTTTCTACTAAATTAGAAATATAATCACTAGAAAGTTCCGCTCCCTCTTTAATTGTCTTAAATTGTTCTTTTGAATTATTATAATAAACTAAATTAGTAACAAAGTTCCCACTAGGAAATACTACAAAATTATCATTTTTAATATTAAATATATCATGACCAAAAGCAAAATCATTCTTAATTCCTAACATATTCCCAATAGTTGGCATAACATCATACATTCCCATTATATAATCAACTTCCCCATTTAAAATATTTCTTAACTTTTGATTCTTCGTCCAAATAATTAAAGGAGTCTTTTTATTTAATTCATGATCATAATAATCATAATCTTTATATGTAGGATCTTCTTCATCTTTTAACTTACCTGTCTTATAATCATAATTATACAAATAATTTTTCTCTTTTCTCGTTAATTTAACATCATGATCTCCATAGAACACAAATACTGTATTATTAAAATATTCTGAATTATTAATATAATCAATAAACTCACCTAAAGCTTGATCAGCATAATGGGCACTTGTAATATACTTACCTACTGCTTGCTCTATAAGGAAATTAGTTGTTACTTCCTCACAAACATTATCTTCACTACAATCTGTGAATGTTGTTGACATATCATACTCACCATATTTATTTAAAGCTGTAAAAGGTGCATGATTAGAAAGAGTTATGATAGTTCCCATATAATTCTGATGATTCTCTTCAATTCCCTCTAAAATAGGTATAGCCTCTTTAAAGAATAACTTATCACTTATTCCTAAATTAATGTATTCCATATTATCTTCTGAATCATTTTTATTATACGTAAAACTATCTTCAAAATACATATCATCATATCCTAAACTAGGATGAGCCTTAATTCTATTCCACATAGATGCATAATTACCATGCATACTAAATGTATAATAACCCTTTTCTTTTAAAAGTTTAGGAATAGTTATATAATCTCGATCATAATAAGTCGTAAATACTGCCCCAACTTGCGCGGGCATTAAACTAGTGAGTAATGTAAACTCTGTATCACTAGATGTTCCAATACTTACCTGCGGATAAAAATTAGAAAAAAACATTCCCTCTTTTGCAAGCTTATTAACAGTCGGTACCGCTTCTACTCCATTAAACTTTAAATCCATAAGAAAGGTCTCCATGCCTTCCATATGAACAAAAACAATATTATAACCATCTAAAACATTCGTATATTTATTTGTATTTTTATATTTAGAAGCATCTTCACTTGTAAAATATTGCGTAAATAACTTCGCCGAATCTTCATAACCAAACAAACTACTAAGTTTCGGTGTTAATGATTGAATAATATCATTACATTGATATAAAACTAACCCAAAACGCTCCACAATAAGTGGTCTATTCCATTGTTTAGCGAGTCTTGAATAATCCGCTCCTTCTGCTGTAACAAATGTATAAGCAAGAAAAATACAGCCAATTAAAAGTGTTGTAACACACATCTTTTTACCCTTTTCTACTAAACTTACAAAATTATAATATGTACTCTTAACTAACCCTTTATGAATAAAATAAAACAAAAAAGGTAAAATAACATAAATTACATCATACAATTTAACTTTCTCAAAAACTGCCCCCATAACTGTTTCTGTTTGACTTACAGTCGAAAGTTCTCCAAATGATGCAAAAGAAAAATAAAATTCATAATAAATTGAATTAACTACTTCCATAACTGTAAATATAATAAGAACTATTAAAAAGTATCGATATTGATTTTTGGCTTTAAATAAATAACCAAATGAACCAATAATGACAACTAAAGCCAAATCAGCTACAAAAGTAACAAAACTATTTAAATTATTAACTGTGAAATTTCTAACCGCTAACAAACCAATTAAAGAAATTATAACATAAGATATAAATAAGCGATTAGTTGTTATATATTCAATAATACTTTTACGTAATTTTCTTAAATTAAACTTAATTTTTGCAATCATAATTACCCTTCCTATTACTTAATTATATAATATAAATAAAATTTTTGCAATTTATGATTGATTTTTTTTAATTTTTTTGGTAATATCAATATGTGCAGGTGTAGTACAGCGGTTAGTATGCGACCTTGCCAAGGTTGAGACGGCGGTTCGATTCCGCTCACTTGCTCCAGTGACGTTTCTGTTCGAACTTTTATAGTTTGAACTTAACATATATAATCAATCCGTTCGGGTTGATTTTTTTGTGTTTTACAAAAAAATTAACAAAGAAAGGACGGTGTTTTTATGATAAAGTTTACGACACAAGAGTTAGAAATGGAAAGTAACTTAAAACA
>CANQDN010000031.1 GCA_947593275.1 uncultured Bacilli bacterium | reverse complement strand
TCTTGAGGTTAAATCATAGAAAGGAGTTGATGTGGTTTTGCTTAAAAATATAATAGCTAAAATAATGGGCTTCTTTAGAAGACCAAAAAAGACGTCATCGCCTATAGTTATTAATGTTTATAACAATAATAACACGGACGTTAACGTCTATATTAGAAATAAGTAGATGTTATGTTCCTAACACTCTACAACTTAATTATAACAGATTTTACATAAATTACAAGTTTAATCTCAAAAAATCCATAAATTAACTTTTTAACTATTTAATCTTTCTCTTTGGTTTGGTATAATATTTCTACAAGGTGAAAAGTAGTATGAAATTAGAAGATGTAAATATTGATGAACTAAGTCCAATGATGCAACAATATGTCGCAATAAAAAAAGAACATCCAGATGAATTGTTGTTTTTTCGTTTAGGCGATTTTTATGAACTCTTTTTTCAAGATGGAATTACAGCCTCTAGAGAACTAGAACTTACCTTAACGGGCAAAAATGCCGGCTTAAAAACCCGAGTTCCCATGTGTGGTGTCCCATTTCATAGTGTTACTCCCTATATCGAAAAATTAGTAGAAAAAGGCTATAAAATAGCTATCTGTGAACAACTAGAAGACCCCAAAAGCGCCAAAGGAATGGTAAAAAGGGGAGTTGTTGAAGTAATAAGTAAAGGCTCAATCGTCAATTTAGAATCTTTAAATGAACATGATAATAATTATATTGCCTCTATCTTAGATTTAGATTATTTATATATGCTAACATTCGCCGATATTTCCACCGGTGAACTTAAAAGCTTAAATATCATTCATGATAAAGAAAAACTAATAAATGAAATCCTCCACTTAAATATTAAAGAAGTAATTTTAGAAAATAATCTTAATAGTGATCTAATTAATACTTTAAAAAATACATATGGAATAGAAGTATCTATCAGTAATGAGTATTTAACCGAAGGCTATGAAGATTTAATTAGTGGTGTTAAAGATGCTCGAGTAAAACAAGGAATAAGACATTTACTCTATTATTTAGTTGTAAAAGAACTTAAAGATTTAAACCATATATCTAAAGTAGAAATAATTAATCGCAATGATTTTTTAGAAATGGATATTCATACTATTCGTAATTTAGAGTTAATCGAAACTTTAAGATTAAAAGAAAGAACCTATTCCTTAATTTGGCTTTTAGATAAAACCAAAACCGCAATGGGTTCTCGTAAACTTAAGAATTGGTTACTAAATCCCTTAAGAGATAAAAAAATAATATTAGAAAGACAAGAAAAAATCGAAGTATTAAATAATGAATTTCTACTTAAGGATGAACTTCGAGGTTTATTATATGAAATCTATGATTTAGAAAGATTATGCGCTAAAGTTATGACTGGTAACTTAAATGCCCGTGATTTATTACAAATTAAAAATTCTCTCAGTGTTTTACCAAGAATTAGAGATATTATTCAAGAATTAAAGTTTTCTTATCAAATTAACGTTCATGAAGATTTATATGAATTATTAGATAAAGCTATATATGAAAATCCTCCTTTAGGTATTAAAGAAGGATATATAATTAAAGATGGTTATAATAAAGAGTTAGATGAATTAAAAAGTATTAGATCTGGTGGCAAAGATTTTATCGCTGAATTTGAAAATAAAATAAAAGAAGAAACCGGTCTTAAGAATTTAAAAGTTGGATTTAACCGTGTTTTTGGTTATTATATTGAAGTATCTAAAGGCGAAGCTAAAAAAGTAAGTGAAGAATTTGGCTGGGAAAGAAGACAAACTTTAACGAATTGTGAACGATTTATATCTTCCGAATTAAAAGAAAAAGAATCTTTAATATTAAATGCTGAAGAAAAAATATTTGAATTAGAATATAATCTTTTTTGTGAGATTAGAGATCTCATTAAAGATCGCATTTTAAGCTTAAAAGAAACCGCCAATATCATAAGTGATTTAGATGTTATGGTATCTCTCGCAGTCTGTGCTGAAGAATATAATTTAGTTAAACCCGTTTTAAATGATAATAATACCCTTGAAATAATTGATGGAAGACATCCTGTAATAGAAAGTGTTTCAGATACTCCTTATGTTCCTAATGATATTTTAATGGATAATACCACTGATATTTTACTTATAACTGGACCTAACATGAGTGGTAAATCAACTTATATGCGCGAGCTAGCTATAATTATAATCATGGCTCAAATGGGCTCTTTTGTCCCAGCCAAAAAAGCTAACTTACCAATTATTGATAAAATATTTACTCGTATTGGTGCTTCTGATGATTTAGTAAGTGGTGAATCTACTTTTATGGTCGAAATGAAAGAAGCTCGCAATGCTTTAGTTAATGCCACCAAAAATAGTCTTATTCTATTTGATGAATTAGGAAGAGGAACTGCAACTTATGATGGTATTAGTCTTGCTCAAGCTATATTAGAGTATGTTGCCCAAAATATTAAATGTAAAACTTTATTTTCCACCCATTATCATGAACTTACAGATTTAGATAAAAAGTTTTTAAATATTAAAAATGTCCATGTCGCAGCCAAAGAAGAAGGAAATATGATTACATTCTTACATAAAGTTCAAAATGGACCAGCCGATAAAAGTTATGGTATTCATGTTGCCAGATTAGCTAAAATGCCCGAAGATTTACTTTTAAGAGCAAAAGAAATATTGGATAGATATGAAAACAGTGGGGTAAAAAAGAAAAAAGAAAGCGATAATATCCAACTAGCCATGAATTTTGATGGAAAAGAAGAAAAGAAAGATCTTTTAAGAAGTAAATTAGAAGAATATGATCCCCTAAATATGACTCCAATGGAAGCCATAAATGCTTTATTTATATTAAAAGATTTAGAAAACAAATAATTAGAAAAGAGGGTTAATATGTTAAAAGGAGATTATTTAACTATTGGTGATAAAGTAGCAATCGTAAGTTTATCAAGTGGAATATTAGGCGAAGAATTTTGTGCTCATGAATTAAATCTTGGAATAGAAAGATTAAAAGAGCTTGGCCTAGAGCCAGTTTTTATGCCTAATAGTTTAAAGGGAATGACCTTTTTAAGTGAACATCCTGAATCTAAAGCAGCTGATTTAAAAAAAGCAATCCTAGATCCCGACATAAAAGCTATAATAACCGCGACTGGTGGTGATGATACTTATAAAATAATCCCATATTTAATGGAAGATGAAGAATTTATTGAAGGAGTAAAAAATAACCCTAAAATATTTATGGGCTTTTCCGATACAACCATTAATCATTTAATGTTTTATCATTTAGGCCTAATGACTTTTTATGGTCCATCATTTTTAACTGATATTGCTGAGTTAGATAAAACTATGCTTCCTTATACTAAAAAATATTTAGAAAAGTTATTTATAGTAGAAGATAATTATCCAATAGAACCAAGTAATGTATGGTACTCTGATAGAGAAAGTTATGATAAAACAGAACTTGGTAAACCAAGAATAATCCATAAAGAAACTCATGGTTATGAGGTTTTACAAGGCACGGGAGTAATTAGAGGTACTTTATTTGGGGGTTGTCTTGAAAGTTTATATAACATCTTAAGTGGAAATAGAAATAAAGAAGAAAAAGAAGTCATAGAAAAATACCAATTGTGGCCTAAAGAAGAATGGCAAGATAAAATATTATTTATAGAAACAAGTGAAGAAAAAATGTCTCCCGAAAAACTAGAAGAAATATTAAATTGTTTTAAAAAAGAAGGAATATTATCGAGTATCAAAGGTTTAATAATTGGAAAACCTATCGATGAAGTTTATTATGAAGAATATAAAGAAATCTATAAAAAAGTCTTAAAAGATATAAACTTACCAGTTATGTATAATATTAATTTTGGTCATGCTGTCCCAAGATGTATCATACCTTATGGAGGCGAAGTATTAATCGATTATGATAATAAAAAAATTATAATAAATGAACCTATCTTAAATAATAATAGAAACTATTCTAACAAAAGAACTAAATCATTTTAGTTTTTTTTTACGCTTCAATTTGTAGTAAATATTCACAAAAAATATTGAAATTTACTTAAATATATAGTATATTGTATATATAAAATAGCAATATATAAAGTATTGCAAAAAGATATTTTGGCTAGTTTTGATATGTTTTGTCGAAGTTAATGAAATAGTCTAAATAAAGTATTAAAATGGTTAGGTAAAGGATTGATGGTAAATTGAGAAAAAGATATGTTATTAGTTTAATTATAATTGGTATACTTATTGTTGTAGTTAGTTTAAGTTATGCTTATTATACAGGAGTATTAAATACAGATTTTAAAGAAGCAAAAATTGATGTTACAACTGCAACTCTAGATAATGTTGATTTAACAGTTGAAGGTAAACTAACTTTTGAAGATTTAGATATTCTGCCAGGTCATAGAACAGTTAGTGCCATAAAAGTAACAGCTTATGGAGAAAATAAGATTGTGGATTATAATGTAATATGGAAGGGAATAAATACACTTAAAACACCCCTAAAGTTTTATGTTTATAGATCAAAAGAAGAAATAATTCCAGCACCTAGTATAAGTTGTAAACAAGTAGCAAAAGGGAATCCTAATCATCGAGAATATTATGAAGAGTGTGAAAGTAGTAACTTTGAAAGCTTAGGAGATTATGTTGCACATGGTACAATTACAACTACAGATCAAGAAAGTAAATTTACATTAGTCGAAAATGAAGCCATAAGAGGAACAGATGATGGCGAAAGTTTATATTACTATGTAGTACTTGAATATCCTAATTTACAACAAGATCAATATCCTGTAGATAAAAATGGTAAATTTGAGGGAGTAGTAACAGTTGAAGAATCAACCAATATTACTGCAGATATAACAATTGCCAAGATTTATAAAGATGGAGAAGAAGTAGATACTCCTCCAACAAAAGATGAAGGTTATACTTTAGATACAGGTAAAAGTACTTGTGATCATAATGCTTCTTTGGAATGGAATCCGGATACTTATAGTGTCACAGTAGTACCAAAAGAAGCCGGGACAAGTTGTAATCTATATTATAAGACAAAGGAGTAGGCCATGAAAAAGAAGATAATTTTAACAGTTATAAGTATATTAATATTAAGTACTGGAATATTAGTATTTAATAAAAATGAAGTAAAAAAAGATGATGTACTATATTTAAATGAAAATGATATAAAAGAAAAAAATAGTGGGTTAGGTGTATATATTAAGAATGATTTAGGAACATATACTTATTCAAAAAGTGTTCCTAATAAAGAATCAGGTTATGTATTTAATCCCTATGAAAGTGTATGTGAAGGAAAAACAGAAATTAGTTGGGATAATAATAAATGGGGAGCAGTATTATCTAATATTGAGAAAAAACAAGTAAATTGTTATTTATACTTTTTAAAAGATGATAAGCCAAGTAATGATTTTACGTTTTTTATTGGAGGACCTGAAAATCCCGAATATACAAATACAACAAGTACCAAAGTTTATTTATCATGGCAAGATGATGATATAAAAGATTATTGTATACTTACAGAAGATAATGTAAGTAATTGTGAATGGAAAAGTGTTGTAAAAGAAAATTCCATTATGTTAGTGGATTTAGATTATAGTTTAAAAGAAGATTATGAATTAAGTGGCCCAGATGGAACAAAAACTTTATATGCTTATTTAAGAGATAAATATAATCAAGAAACAGCAGTTAAAAGTGATGATATTAAGTTAGATCAAACAAAAGGTGGTTTTTCTAAAGTAGAAATTGATGAAGGAAATGGTTATACTCAAAATGCAGAGGTAAGTGTTAGATTAGAGTGGAATGACGATGATATTGCAGAATATTGTATAACTGAAACTAATGATAGTAGTACATGTACATGGACATCATATACAGATGGTAGTAAGGTAGCAACAGTAAGTCATACATTTACTGATACTAATGATGGAACAAAAACAATTTATGCTTTTATAAAAGATAAAGCAGGAAATATATCAGAGGCTAAAAGTAATAGTGATGATATAATAAAAGATACAGTAGCACCAACTCCCACAACATTTACTATAACTGGTAGACAAGATCCGGGAGCAGATTCACTTACTCAAGGATATACTCATATGATAAATGTAACATATGATTTAGGCTGGGGTGATGATGATGTATTAGAGTATTGTATAAGTACAAGTAGTTCAGAATGTTTAAATGATGTATGGGAAGGAACTACTGGAAATAGTACAACTGCCTCAAAACCTTCATTGGACAACAGCAGTGGAGAAAAAATAATGTACTTGATTTTAAAAGATAAAGCAGGAAATATAACATCAATTGAGCATATAAAAAGAGCAAGTATAATAGTAGATTTGTCAGATCCTGTAGTAACAGATGTAAGCCAAATAGTTCAAAATCAAACAGATATGACATTGAGAGTTACAGCAAATGATACAGATTCATCAGGATTAAAGCAATATTGCTATAGGCAAGGAGATAATGGTGAGTTTACGTGTATAGAAACTAGTGAATTATCAAAAGATATATCAATAGAAAATTTAGAAGCAGGAACGGAATATACATTCTACATATATGTATCAGATAATTCAGGAAGAATATCCGATAAAACTAAGACATATACATTTAGCACTAAAGCATTACTTGGAGGTAAATATGTAGAAAGCAAAAAGCCAACAGAATTATCAGATCATATAGTTGGAGAAATGTATCGTTTCCAAGGGAAAGATATTAATAATTACATATGTATAAATGGAACGGGAAGTACATGTAATACATCTGATTCAGATATGTATCGTATCATTGGAATAGATGAAGATGGAAATATGAAAGTAGTAGCGAATAATGATATAGGATTTAGTAGGTGGCACAAAACTAGTCTTGCCAATACCCTATGGAGCCAAAGTAATTTATATGACTATTTAAATAGTACGGTGTACACAGGATTAGATACAAAAGTAAAATTCAAAATATTAAAGACAAAATGGAAATCATTGACAAGCAATAATGTAGATATGGCGGGGAACTTATTATATGATCAAGAAAATGGAACAAATAATGTAAATAGTGATGAAAATTATATAGGATTAATTCAAGTAAGCGATTACTACTTAGCACAAAGTGATACAGCAGATTGTTTTCGAAGCTTTGCTTGTGATAATTGGTTAACTCCGGTAACTCATAATTATTGGACTATTACGCGTTATGGTTCTAATGGTCAATATTATTATGCGTGGGAATTGTATACTGACGGACGTACTAGTGGTAAACGTTTGGAAGAAAATTCTTATGTTCGTCCATCATTTTGGTTATCATCTGATGTAACACTAACTGGCTCAGGAAAATCTGATGATCCATTTATCTTTATACCAGATGAATCATCTGAAGTTAGTTAATTAAAAGTAATACTCTTCTGAGTATTCTTTTTATATGTCTAAAAAATACATAAACTTATTAAAAAATAGTTTAAGAATTAATAAAAAAATGCTATAATATATATAGTTAAATAATTGGTTGAAGTGTAAAATATATATTTTACATTGGGATAGTGGTGGGAAATAAAAAATAAGGGTTAATAGTTTTCTATTTATCTTATAATTGATTATTCCTTTATATCTAATTAGTAAAATTTAGTACACGCGCAGCCCTTATTTTTTTATACTTTAAATACTTCAATTATTTAAGTATATATGCTATAATAAATAGTAGGTGTTAAAATGAAGAGAGGATTTGCTTTATTAGAAACTATTGTAGTTATTACTTTTGTAGCGGTTTCACTTCTTCTTTTATATGGAACTTTTAGGGGTATGGTAACTAGAAGTAAAGATAATATTTTATATGATAATGCATCAGATATATATAAAGCTTTTTATTTAAAAGAATATTTAGAATTAGATAAATTAAACATAAATGGTGATATAAATTTTTATGATTGTAAAGATTCTAATAATACCTATTGTTCTTTTATCTTAGATAAGTTTGAAGTAAATAAGATATATATTACTAAATATGATTTAAAAGATTATGATAAAAGCCTTTATTCCAGTTTTTTTAATAATTATGTTGGAAGTCTTTCTAATAAAGGAGATTATAAATATCGTTTAATTGTTGAGTTTAACCGGGAAAATACTTACTCATATGCTAGTTTAGGAATGCGTGATGAACATGAATAAAAAAGGAGTTACTATATTAGAATTATTAATTAGTATATCTTTAATTGGAGTTGTTATTTTAATGCTTCTTAAAGTAATGTTTTCTCTAGATTCTATTAATAATGATCAAAGTTATGCGAGTAATGATGAAATCGATCGAACTTCAATTATAAAAGAGATCGAACAAGATTTTTTAGAAAATAAATTAAGAGGTATAGATATTAAAAAAGAAAAGGATAACACCCTTATTACTTTTAAATATGATAATAAAGAAGAAATACTTTCTATTTATATAGATAGATTAGAATATAAAAGTGTTAGTTATAAACTTGAAAGCTCTAATGCTACATATGATTTAGATATTAATTATACCTATGATGATTTAAATCCTTATTATTTAATTACTCTTAATATCCCTGTTTTAATTAAGGGTGAAAATACAACTCTAAATGATGATATTACTCTTACTTATTTAAACTTAAAAAATGCCCAAGATTCTTATTAAAAAATAACTAAAAGAATCATAGTAATAAGTGCTTGATAGATTCTTCCCTTTAAAAAAGGTTTATAAGAAATAGGAGAATCTTCTAATAAAGCTTTTATTTGCGTATTAATACTTAAACCACCAAAAGAGATAAAAACCCCAGCGATTATCTCTTTTAATTTAAGCGCTAAACTTATATTTTTAAGCATATTAAGACCATTAGTTATTTCTAAGAAACCCCCAATTAATGTTTTAATAATTAAAGAATCAAGCGTTTTAGTAATAATAAAATTAAGAATCATATAAAAAATAATCGTTCCTAATATCATTAAAAGAGTATCCATACTCCTTTTAATACTATTAATTAAAGTATTAGATAAAGGCTTTTTAACTATTTTTAAAGGTGTATTTGAATGTTTAGGTTCTTTATTCTTTAAAAGAATTGCAATAATTATATTACTTAAATAGTGACATAAGATAATCTTAACTAAAATATCTTTGGTAAATAAAGAAGAAAGCATCGAAACTAAAAACAAAGGATTAGAAAAATAAGTAAAATATAAATAATAATTAGCTTCCCCAATAGTTAAATAATTATTATTTACGAGATTTTTTAACATATAAGCATTACTAGGACTACCACTTATTAAACTCATAAAAAAAACATAAAAGGAAAGACTCTTAGTTTTTCTAGCAATATAAATCGGAATATTTGACCATATAAGTAAATCATTTAATATAAACATTGGAAATAAACTTACAAAAACTCTATTAAAAAAAAGATTTAACCCCTCTAAAATAATCGCTTGGACTTCTTTATTATAACTAAAAATAATAACTATTGCCCAAACTAAACATAAACAAAAAGTAAAGTTTAGTATATTTTTTTTCATATTTACCTCTATTTCGTGGTATAATTAAGTAGGTGATATTAAATGTTTGCTAAAATATATGCAAAAATAAAAGAATTTATTAAAGAAAACTATAAGTATTTGATCTTTTTCATCGTTGTTTATTTACTTTTTACAGTAGAATTACCATATTCAGTTTATACTCCTGGCGGGGCAGTTAATCTAAACGATCGAATTACTATTAAAGATGGTTATAACGTAACTGGTTCCTTTAATATGGCTTATGTATCAATGGTTAAAGGCTCTCTTCCCTTTTTAGCGATCGCCAAAATCCTTCCCGATTGGGATATAGTAAAAAAAGAAGATCTAACCATAGAAGGCGAAGATATGGATGATATGATTAAAAGAGAAAGATTATATCTTGAAGAATCAATGGATAATGCCGTTATTAATGCTTATAAAAAAGCCGGTAAAGATATTGATATAACTAAAATTAATAACAGTGTTACTTACATCGATAAGAAAGCTAAAACTAATCTTAAAATTGGCGATAATATCGAAAAAGTAAATGATAAAGAAATAAGTTCATTAAATGATTTAAAAGAGATTATTGAAGAATTAGACGCAAATACTCAAGTAAAACTAGAAATAAAACGCGATAATAAACTAAAAGAAGCTTATGCAACTACTTATAAAACCGAAGATGGAATTAAAATTGGTGTAAGTATAATTACAACTTATGATTATGAAGAAGATCCTGAAGTTAAAATTAAGTCTAAAACTAGTGAAATGGGTAGCAGTGGAGGCCTTATGATGAGTCTTACCGTTTATAATAAATTAGTTAAAGAAGATATTACAAAAGGTAAGAAAATTGTTGGAACCGGAACCATTGATGTCGATGGTAATGTTGGCGAAATTGGAGGAGTTAAATATAAGCTAATCGGAGCAGTTAAAAAGAAAGCAGAAGTATTTATTTGCCCTAAAGAAAACTATGAAGAAGCCTTAAGTGTTGCTAAAGAAAAGAACTATGATATTAAAATAATCGAAGTATCAACCTTTGATGAAGCCCTAGAAGCTTTAAAAAATATCTAATTTTTACTTGTTTAATAAATAGTTATATGCTAAAATAAAAGACTTGGAAGTGGGGGTTTTAAATGAATTTAGATAAACTAAAAAAAGAAATAGATAAAGCTTTTAGTATTTATGATTATAAAAAAACAGTCGAATTAGTAAAAGAATATTTTCAACTAAAAGAACAAATAGATCTATTAATTCTTTTTAAATATGTAATTGCCTTAAAAAAACTAAATTATCCTAAAGAAGAGATTAAACCCTTTTTAGAGTATATTTATAAATATGAGCCTAATTTTTATTTTAAACTATCTATGGGAATTTTATATCATAATCATGGATTATATGAAGAAGCCAAAGAAACATTTGTAATTTTAGCTAAAATGAATAAAAAAAGCTCTATGGTTTATTCTTATTTAGGCAAGACTTGTTATGAGTTAAATGAATATAATAATGCCAAAACTTGTTTAAATTTAGCTCTAAGCTGTAATCCTAAGCCTAAAACTAAAGAAATATGTGAATGGCTTCTAAAAAAAATTAATCTTTATCTTGAAAGAGATAAGTTTGTTGAAGTAAGTTACGAAGAATTTACTAAAAAGGGTAGAGAAGTATCTTCCGGTTTAATTGTTAATTTAAAGAATAATAAACCATATTTAATTTATAAAGTAAAAGAAAATAATTGTTATTCTTTCCCTCTAACTAAAGAACTTAATAAAAATACTCATCATTTAATTTGTAGTAGCAATAGAGGGGGTATTGGAGCCTATTTAGATGGTGAAATTGTTAAATTTAATAAAGAAGATATAAATTATATTATATCTGCGATGTATACAAGTGATTTAAAATATGCTTTAATTAATATGGCAAGATATTATAGTAAGGTTGGAATCTCTGCTTTGAGCACTTTAGAAAAAGAGTTTATGGATGAAATTAAAAATAATGTCGAAATAAATGATATTGTTGCTATCTATAATAATAATTTAGGAAAAGATTCTTACTACTTTGTTTTAAATATTACCGAAGATAGAATAGAAGCCATGAAAGCCGAATTAATAAATGGAGTATTTACTCTTACCCAAGATAGTGAATTTTTTCCAAAAGACGTTTTTGTAACTGAAATAGTTAGTTTACCAGCATCCGCCAAAAATAAACTGATAAGTGAATCTAAAAAAGATAATTTAGTTTTAAAAAGAGAAAAATAAAAAAAATTAATAATTTTAGCTAAATAATCTTGAAAGTAAAATAATATTATGATATGATTAATGAGCAAACGGACCTCTAGCTCAGTTGGTTAGAGCATCCGGCTCATAACCGGGCGGTCGTAGGT
>CANQDN010000030.1 GCA_947593275.1 uncultured Bacilli bacterium | reverse complement strand
GAAGATATATTCTATCATATGATAGTACTGACATTTTCAAAAAATCTTGTACTGACATTTTCAAAAAGGATTAACATTTATACAATAAACCTTGACTATCCTAAATCTATCGATTACAATATGAGTGAACTGGAAAGATGGATAACATTTATAGGAACAGAAGATGATCATATAAGAGAAGAGATTGTAAAGGGGGATAAACTTATGGAAGAAGCCTTAAGAAAAGCCAAAGAATTTTGTAATGAAGAATATACCAAAGGATACTTTTGGAGTAAAAGTTTAGCGAAGAGTCAATTTGCTGAAGAAAAACGAGAGGCTTTAGAAGAAAACACTAAAAATAATACTATTAAAATTGCTAAAAACTTATTAAAAAATAATTTGGATATTGAAACTATATCTAAATGTACTGGTTTATCAATTGACCAAATAAAGAATTTACCAAATTAACTAAAAAGGGCTTAGGCTCTTTTTTAATTAGGAATTTTCTTTTTTTTGGTATTTTTTACTTGACTATCATAAAATATATTGTTATAATCTATTTCGTATGACTGGCTTAGATGTGCGAGGTTGCTGATACGCTAGGGTTGGTTGTTCCAATTAATTCTTGATCAGGGAATTCGGACGGATGCAAGTCTATACTAGATATAGGCGAAAGGAGGACATTTTAAATGTCAAGTACAAAAGTTAGAATTAATCTTAAAGCATATGATCATCGACTTTTAGATACCGCAGCTTTTAAGATTATTGAAACAGTTAAGAGAACAGGTGGAGAAGTGACAGGACCTGTACCACTTCCTACAGAAATTCAAAAATATACTGTTTTAAGAGCGGTTCACAATTATAAAGATGCTAGAGAGCAATTTGAAATGCGGACGCATAAAAGATTAATTGATATTAAAAATCCAAGTAAGGAGACTATTGATGCTTTAACCCATTTAGATTTACCTAGTGGTGTAGACATTGATATAAAATTATAATTAGAAAAGAGGAAAAAAGATGAAAGGAATCTTAGGACGCAAAATTGGAATGACACAAGTTTTCTCTAAAGATGGAAAATTGATTCCAGTTACAGTTGTAGAAGTAGAACCTAATACTGTAATGCAAGTTAAGAGTGTGGAAACTGATGGATATAATGCCATTCAATTAGGCGTATTTGATAAGAAAGAAAAGAATGCCACAAAACCCGAATTGGGAAGAAGTAAAAAGGCAAATACAACTCCTAAGCGCTTCTTAAAAGAAATTAGAGATTATGAAGGAACTTATAATGTAGGAGATAAAATAAGCGCAGCATTATTTCAAGTTGGGGATGTAATTGATGTTACAGGAACTAGCAAAGGTAAAGGATTTACAGGAGTAATTAAACGTCATAATCAATCAAGAGGACCTGAGACACATGGATCTAATTATCACAGAAGACCAGGTTCAATGGGTACTATGCTTCCTAAAAGAGTCTTAAAGGGTAAGAAATTATCTGGACATATGGGAAGTGAAGTTGTTACCATTCAAAATTTAGAGATAATTGAAGTAAATGAAAACGAAAACTATATTTTAGTTAGTGGAAATATTCCGGGTGCTAAAAATTCATTAGTATTAATTAAGAGTGCAGTTAAAAATTCGAGAAAGAAAAATCCAAAAGAAATTATTAGCTATGAAGATGTCGTAGATGAAGTAATTGAGGAGAATACAGAAGCTTTAGAAGATAATCAAATTGAGGCTGAAGCTTCATCTGATAGCAATACTAATGAAGAAAACGAGGAAGAAAACAATTAGTTTTCTAGAAAGGAATAGTTTATGAAAATAAGTGTAAAAAATAAGCTAGGCGAAAAAGTTAAAGATTTAACTATTAGTGATAGTGTATGGAATATAGAACCTAATGATTTAGTTTTAAAGAAAATGATTAGATTACAACTTGATGCTACTCGTCAAGGAACCGCGAAAACTAAAACTCGTAGTGAAGTTAGTGGAGGCGGAAGAAAGCCTTGGAAACAAAAAGGTACAGGACGTGCGCGTCAAGGAAGTATTAGAGCTCCTCAATGGAGAGGTGGAGGTATTGCTCTTGGAGTTGTGCCTCGTAGTTATAAGTTTAAAATTAATAAAAAAGAAAGAGTACTAGCTTTAAAGAGTGCTTTAAGTCATAAAGCTCAAGATAAAGAAATGGTAGTACTTGATGAAATTAAACTTGAAAGTTTAAAAACTAAAGATATTAAAAATATAATTGAAGGATTAAAACTTCAAGGGAAAATATTATTTGTAACTGAAGAAGAAAATGAAAATTTATTTATGGCTACAAGAAATTTAGGTTATGCTTATCATATTATGGCAGAAGATATTAACGCTTTAGATTTAGTTAATGCTGATGTTTTAGTAATTGATGAGGCAGCTGTTAAAAAAATCGAGGAGGTGCTTAAATAATGAAAGATTATACAGATATTATTTATTCACCAGTTATTACAGAAAAAAGTGCTACAAAAATGCAAAATGATAATGTTTATACATTTAAAGTAGCTAAAGAAGCAAATAAAACACAAATTAAGAAAGCAATTGAAAAAGCTTTTGGAGTTAAAGTTGTGAGTGTTAATACGCTTAATACGAAAGCTAAAAAAAGAAGAGTTGGAAGATATACAGGTATGACTAAGACTTATAAGAAAGCAATAGTAACATTAGATGCCAACTCTAAAATAGAATTATAGGAGGAAATGTTATGGCAATTAAGAAATTTAAACCTACGACTAATGGACGTAGAGGAATGTCAACTTTAGTTAATGAAGAGATAACTACTAGTACTCCTACTAAAAGTTTACTTAAAACCAAAGTTAAAACTGGTGGAAGAAATAATCAAGGAAAACTTACTGTTCGTCACATTGGGGGAGGAGCAAAAAGAAAATATCGTTTAATTGATTATAAGAGAAATAAATTGGGAGTAACTGGTAAAGTTGCAACAATTGAATATGATCCAAATAGAAGTGCTAATATTGCTTTAATAAATTATCGTGATGGTGAAAAAAGATATATTATTGCACCTAAAGGATTAAAAGTTGGAATGATAATTGAAAATGGTAAAGATGCGGATATTAAAGTTGGTAATGCTTTACCACTTGAAGCTATTCCAGTTGGTACTTTCGTTCATTGTATAGAGCTTAAACCTGGCAAGGGAGCAGAAATTGCTAGAGCGGCTGGGTCTAGTGCCCAAATACTTGGACGTGATGGTAAATATGTAATCTTAAGACTTCAAAGCGGTGAAACAAGAAAGATTCTTGGAACTTGTATGGCAACTATTGGAACTGTTGGTAATGAAGATTACGAACTTGTTAATTTAGGTAAAGCTGGACGTACTCGTCATATGGGTATTAGACCTACTAACCGTGGTAGTGTAATGAACCCTAATGACCATCCACATGGTGGTGGTGAAGGTCGTACACCAGTTGGACGTAAGAGTCCGATGACACCTTGGGGTAAACCAGCACTTGGATATAAGACAAGAAAAAATAAAAAGGCTTCTAGCAAGTTAATTGTTAGTAGAAAGAACAAATAGGTGAAAATATGGCAAGAAGTTTAAAGAAAGGACCTTATGTATTTGATAGATTACTAAAAAGGGTTCAAGAATTAAATATGAATAATAAAAAAGAAGTTGTTAAAACTTGGTCTCGTCGTTCAACTATTTATCCTGATTTTGTAGGACATACTATCGCGGTTCATAATGGAAAAGAATTTGTTCCAGTATATATTACCGAAGATATGGTAGGACACAAACTTGGAGAATTTGCACTTACTCGTAAGTTTGGTGGACATGCAGGTCAGAAGTAGGAGGTTTAAGAAATGGAAGCTTATGCAATACATAAGGGAGCTATGATTGCCCCTAGAAAAGCAAGAATGACTATGGATTTAATTCGTGGTAAAGATGTCCAAACAGCTCAAGCTATTTTAGAAAATACAAATACTAAAGCTAGTAGACTAATTCTTAAAGTTTTAAATAGTGCAATTGCTAATGCAGTAAATAATAATGGTGCTAAAATGGAAGATTTAGTTATTAGTGAATGTTATATTAATCCAGGACAAATTTATAAAAGAATTAAATTTGCAAGTAGAGGAAACGTAGATAGACGAGATAAAAGAACTAGTCATATAACTGTAAAAGTTAGTGATGGTAAAGTTAAGGAGGAAGCATAATGGGCCAAAAAGTTAATCCAATTGGTTTTAGACTTGGAGTTAATAAAACTTGGGAATCAAAATGGTTTTCAAAGAAAGATTATGCCGAAACGCTAAATAAAGATATTAAAATTAGAGAATATTTAGAAACTAAATTAAAAGATGCTGCTGTTGCTAGTATTGAAATAGCCCGTAATAAAGCAAGAATTGATGTAACAATTAATACTGCTAAACCTGGTGTTATTATTGGTAAAGGCGGAGAAGATATTGAAAAACTTCGTAAAGATATCAAAAAATTAGTTGGTGAAGATGTTTATGTAAACATCGTTGAGGTAAAAAATCCGGATTTAAATGCTAAGTTAGTTGCTCAAAATATTGCTTTACAAATTGAAGCAAGAGCACCATTTAGAAGTGCTCAAAAAAGAGCAATTAGAAATACAATGAAAGCTGGAGCTAAAGGAATTAAAACTAGTGTTTCTGGAAGACTTGGGGGAGCTGAAATGGCAAGAACCGAAGGTTATACAGAAGGAACTGTTCCACTTCATACGATTAGAGCGGATGTTGATTATGCAACGGCGGAAGCTAATACAACTTATGGTAAAATTGGAGTTAAGGTTTGGATTTATAAAGATGAAATTCTTCCAGCTAAAAAACTCGTGAGAGGAGCTGATTCAAATGTTGATGCCAAAAAAGACTAAATACAGGAAACCACATAGACTTACTTATGATGGTAAAGCTAGAGGTAATACAGAACTTCATTTTGGAGATTATGGACTTCAAGCTAAAGAAGGAGCATGGATTAGTGCTCGTCAAATAGAAGCGTCTCGTATTGCGATGACTCGTTATATGAAACGTGGTGGTAAAGTTTGGATAAACATATTCCCACATTTAGCTATTACAAGAAAACCTCTTGAAACTCGTCAAGGTAAAGGTAAAGGTAATGTTGAAGATTGGGTTGCAGTTGTTAAGACTGGTAAAATTATGTTTGAAATTGGGGGAGTAGATGAAGCAACTGCCCGTGAAGCTTTTAGACTTGCAAGTCATAAGCTACCAATTAAAACAAAATTTGTAAAGAAAGATGCAAAGGAAGGTGAATCTCTTGAAAATTAAAGATATAAGAGAGCTTTCAACTAAGGAATTAGAAGGAAAAATAACTCAAGCTAAAAAAGAATTATTTGATCTTCGAATGAAACAAGCGACTGGTAATATAGAGAAGCCTTCTAAAATTAAAGAACTTAGAAAAGATGTTGCTAAAATGAAAACAGTTATACGGGAAAGAGAATTAGAGGAGGCTCATAATGGATAAGAGAAGACAAGAATTAGTTGGTAAAGTTGTTAGTAATAAAAATGATAAAACTATTACCGTATTAATTGAAACTTATAAGACACATCCACTTTATAAAAAACGTGTTAAATATTCAAAGAAATACACTTGTCATGATGAAGCAAATGAAGCAAGTGTTGGAGATACAGTTAGAATTAGAGCTACAAGACCACTTTCTAAAACTAAGAGATATGAACTTGTAGAAATAGTTTCTAAAGCTGTAATACTTTAGGAGGTAAAATCATGGTTCAACAAGAAACAAGATTGAAAGTTGCCGATAATACTGGAGCTAAAGAATTATTAGTTATCAGAGTTATGGGTGGATCTAAAGTTAAATATGCTAATATTGGGGATGTAGTTGTAGGAACTGTTAAGAAAGCTATTCCTAATTCAAATATGAAAAAAGGTAAAGTTGTTAAAGCAGTTATTGTTAGAACTACACAAGGTATTAGAAGAAATGATGGAAGCTATATTAAATTTGATGATAACGCTTGTGTAATTATTAAAGATGATAAATCTCCAGTTGGAACAAGAGTACTTGGACCAGTAGCAAGAGAGCTTAGAGAACATGATTATATGAAGATTGTTTCTCTTGCTAAGGAAGTTATATAGGAGGAGACTTTATGATGAAAATAAAGATAGGCGACGAAGTTTTAGTTATTGCTGGTAAAGATAAAGGTAAAAGTGGTAAAGTAATTAAAACTTATAGAAAAGATGATAAAGTTGTTGTTGAAGGAATTAATATAGTTAAAAAACACGTTAAACCTAATAATCAAAATGATAAAGGTGGAATATTCGATATAGAAGCTCCTATTCACGTATCAAATGTTAAAAAAGTAGAAGCAAAAAGCAACAAAAAAACTAAAGAAAGTAAAGTTAAGTAGGTGAATATTTATGAGTAATTATAAGAAATTATATGACGAGAAAATCGTTAAAAGCTTAAAAGACGAATTTAAATATTCAAGCGTAATGCAAGTACCTAAATTAGAGAAAATAGTTATTAATATAGGTTGTGGTGATGGTTCTCATGATCATAAATTTATAGATGCTGCTTTAAAAGATTTGGAAACTATTACAGGTCAAAAAGCAGTTATAACTAAAGCTCGTAAATCAATCGCTGGTTTTAAGATAAGAGAAGGACAAGCGATTGGGGTTAAAGTTACATTACGAGGAGAAAAGATGTATGATTTTATGGAAAAATTAATTAGAGTTTCTCTTCCACGTGTTCGTGATTTTAGAGGAGTATCTAAGACAGCTTTTGATGGTAAAGGTAATTATACTTTAGGTATTAAAGAGCAATTAATTTTCCCTGAAATTGAATATGATAATGTAGTTAAAGTTCGTGGTATGGATATTGTATTTGTTACAACTGCGAAAAGTAATGAAGAAGCATTTGCTTTATTAAAGGCATTTGGAATGCCTTTTAAGAATTAAGGAGGAAATCGCGATGGCTAAAAAGAGTATGATTATAAAAAGCAAAAGAACACCAAAATATAAAGTTCGTGCTTATACTAGATGTGAAAGATGCGGAAGACCTCATGGCGTAATGCGTAAGTTTGGTATTTGCCGTATTTGTTTTAGAGAACTTGCAAATGAAGGTAAGATACCTGGTGTTAAGAAATCAAGTTGGTAAGGAAGGAGGAATTTTAAATGGTTCAAGATAAAATTGCTGATATGCTTACAAGAATACGTAATGCAAATCAAATGAAATATGAAACTGTAGAAGTTATTGGAACAAAAATGACAGTTGGTATAGCAGAAATTCTTAAAAGAGAAGGTTATATTGCTGATTATGTTAATGAAGAAGCAACAACTGGTAATAAACTTATTTTAACTTTAAAATATGGTGAGAGAAAAGAAAGAGTTATTACTGGTTTAAAAAGAATTAGTAAATCTGGTTTAAGAGTATATGCTAAAGCTCAAGAAATTCCTCGGGTATTAAATGGACTTGGAATAGCAATAATTTCTACTTCTAAAGGTTTAATGACTGATAAAGAAGCAAGAAATAAAGGATTAGGAGGCGAAGTACTTGCCTATATTTGGTAAGGAAATACTATGAGTAGAATTGGTAATAGAAAAATCGCTCTACCTAATGGAGTTAGTGCAGAATTAAATGATAATGTAATATCTGTTAAAGGAAGTAAAGGAACTTTAAATACTACTATTAATGATTTAGTTTTAGTTAATATAAATGAAGATAGTATTGAAACTAAAGCTAAAAATGATAGTAAAGAAGCTAATATGAATGTTGGAACAATGAATTCTTTAATCAATAATATGGTCATTGGTGTAAGTAAAGGATTTAGTAAAGGATTAGAAGCTGTTGGTGTTGGTTATCGTTTCCAAGTTAGTGGAAATAAAATCAATGTTACTGCTGGTTTCTCACATCCAGTTGTTGTGGAAGTTCCAAGTGATATAAAAGTTGAACAAGTAAGTAATACAGAGATTACTATTAATGGTATTGATAAGCAAAAAGTTGCTGAATTTGCGGCGAATATTCGTAAAATAAGAGAACCAGAGCCTTATAAAGGTAAAGGTATTCGTTATAAAGGTGAATATGTTCGTCGTAAAGAAGGTAAAAAGGCTGCTAAATAAGGTTAGGAAGGTTGGATAATATGATTAAAAAAGAAGCTAGTAATGTAGCACGTAAAAGACGTCATGCTAGAGTTCGCGAGAAGATTAGTGGAACTGCTAATATTCCAAGACTTAATGTATTTCGTTCAAATAAAGGAATCTATGTTCAAGTAATTGATGATACAACTAACAAAACCTTAGTTAGCTCATCAACAGTTGAACTTAAGATTAAAAATGGTGGTAATATTGAAGCTGCTAAATTAGTTGGTGCAGATATTGCTAAAAAATGTAAAGCCTCAAAGATTGAAACAGTTGTTTTTGATAGAGGTGGATATTTATACCATGGTCGTGTAGAAGCTCTTGCAGAAGCTGCACGAGAGAATGGTCTTAAATTCTAGAGTGGGAGGATAAGTTTATGCCAAAGAAAAATATAGAACCAAAGAAAAATTTATTAGAAGAAAAAGTTATATCTATTGGTAGAGTAACAAAAGTTACCAAAGGTGGTAGACACTTTAGATTTTCTGCAACTGTTGTAGTTGGAAACCGTAAAGGGTTAGTTGGTATTGGTAATGGTAAAGCTAATGAAGTGCCAGAAGCAATTAAGAAAGCTTTACAAGCTGCCAATAAAAATGTTACTAAAGTATCTTTAATTGATAATAGAACAATACCTCATGAAGCTACATGTAAAGTTGGTAGAGCTGTAGTTATGGTTAAACCTGCTAAAAAAGGTACTGGTATTATTGCTGGTGGTGCTGCGCGTGCTGTTCTTGAACTTGCTGGAGTTAAAGATATTGTTTCTAAATCTATGGGATCAAATACAAAGATTAATGTTGCTAAAGCAACTCTTGAAGCTTTAAAATCACAAAAGAGTCCTGCAAAAGTAGCAGCTTTACGTGGTAAGAAAGTAGAGGAGTTATAATATGAAATTACAAACATTACCAGCGTCTAATGAAACAAAGGCGCGTAAAAGAGTTGGCCGTGGTCCAGGTAGTGGAATGGGTAAATCTGCTACTCGTGGAGAAAATGGTCAAAAATCAAGAAGTGGAGCAAGTATTTCAGCTTGGTTCCAAGGTGGACAAACACCTATTTATAGAAGAATTCCGAAAAGAGGATTTAATAATAAAAGATTTGAAACTAAATATGCAACTATTAATATAAGTGATTTAGAAAAGTATTTTAATGATAATGATGTTGTTACTCCTGAAGTTTTAAAAGAAAAAGGAATAATTAAAAAACAACTTAGTGGTATTAAAGTGCTTGCTAATGGAGAATTAACAAAGAAATTAAATGTTAAGGCTCAAAGATTTTCATCTAAAGCTGTATCTAAAATAGAAAATGCTGGCGGTAAAGCAGAGGTGATTTAGATGATTAAAGGAATTGCCAAAATATTTAGTAAACAAAATAAAGATTTAAGAAAAAGAATTTACTTTACATTATTTTGTCTAGGATTCTTTGCTTTAGGAATAAATGTTACTATTCCTTGGGCTAATAGTATCTATGCAGAATTAGGATTTTTAGAAGTATTTAACTTAATGAGTGGTGGAGGTTTACAAAGATTTTCCATATTTGCTTTAGGTGTTAGTCCATATATTACAGCGAGCATTATAACTCAATTATTACAAATGGATATAATTCCTTATTTTAAAGATTTAAAAGAGCAAGGTTATGTAGGGAGACAAAAGATAAATAAAATTACTAGATATTTAGGTATTATAATTGCCTTTGTTCAAGCTTATGCCATGACGGTATTTTACTTAAATACTGGTGATGTAATGATGATGCTTAAAACTAGTTTAGTTATGACTGCTGGTACAGCATTTCTACTTTGGATGGGAGATCAAATATCTCAAAAAGGTATAGGTAATGGTCAATCACTATTAATTATGGCTGGTATTATTATGAGTATGCCAAATGTATTTACAGGAGCATTTGAATCTTTCATTCATGGAAGTTATGAGACAGGTCTTGGAATTACATTATTTGCTTTATTTGTAATAGTTTATATTTTAATTATTGTTGGAATTATTTGGATTCAACTTGCGGAAAGAAGAATACCTATACAATATTCTAACAGAACAACTAGTGCATATGGAGCACAACAATCATTTTTACCTATTAAGATTAATAGTGCGGGAGTTATACCAGTAATATTTGCATCAGTATTAACGACTATACCGGCGACTATAGCACAGCTTATTGGAAATGAAGCAGCGATAAATTTTGTTAATAATTATATAGTTTATACTTCACCAACTGGATTATTACTTTATATTGTACTTATATTCTTATTTGGATATTTCTATACATTCTTAACTATGAATCCAGATGAAATGAGTAAAAACTTAAATAAAAACGGAGGTTATATTCCTGGGGTTAGACCGGGAGAAGAAACTTCAAAATACATAAGTAAGTCATTATCAAAACTTACAATGGTTGGTTCTTTATTCCTTGTTATTTTAGCAGGTTTACCTGTTATTGTTTCAACATTTACAAGTTTACCAAGTAGAGTTACTATTGGAGGTACAGGAATTTTAATTGTTGTTGGAGTTGCTATTGAGACTTATAAACAAATTGAAAGTAGTTTAACTGCTCGCAGTTATGCCGCACGTAAGAAGAGGTTCAGATAAAATGCGAAATATCATTTTTATCGCTCCTCCAGCCGCGGGCAAAGGAACTGTAAGTGATTATTTAGTTAAAAATTTTAATTATGAACATATAAGCACAGGAGAAATACTTCGAGAAGAAATTAAAAGTGGAAGCTTACTTGGGAAGGAATTAGATAGTATTATTTCTCAGGGAAAATTAGTAAGTGATCAATATATGATTAAACTTATTAGTGATAAATTAAAAAGTATTAAAGATAAAGCTTTTATATTAGATGGATTTCCTAGAACTTTAAATCAAGCAGAAAGTTTAGATAAAATGTTAGTAAGTAATAATATTACTAACACTATTGTAATATATTTGGATGTTGATTTTGATACTCTTTTAAAGAGAGTTTTGGGGAGAATTATTTGTCCTAAGTGTAAAAGAAGTTATAATAAATTTAATGAAGAATTAAAACCTTTAAAAAATAATATTTGTGATGATTGTGGAGTAGAGTTAGAGACTAGAAGTGATGATACAGAAGAAACTTTTAAGGTTAGATTTGATAGTTTTTTAGAAAGTACTGAACCAATCGTGGAATATTATCAGAATAAAGGGATACTTAAGAGAATAGATGCAATGGTAGCTCTTGAGGAAATATTTGATAAAATTAAAAATGAGGCGAAAAATGATTAGTATTAAAAGTGAAAGAGAAATAAAATTAATGCGAGAAGCAGGAATACTTAATTATAAAACACATGAAGAAGTTAAAAAACATTTAAAGGTTGGTATTACTACTAAAGAGTTAGATAAAATTGCTTATGATTTTATTTCTTCACATAATGCTAAACCATCTTTTCTAAATTATGAAGGGTATCCTGCAAGTATTTGTGTATCAATAAATGATGAAGTTGTACATGGAATACCTGGAAAAAGAAAGATCCAAAATGGTGATGTTGTATCAATTGATATTGGTGTAGAAATTCATGGATATCATAGTGATGCAGCAAGGACTTATATCATTGGAGATGTAGCACCAGAAGTTAGAGATTTGGTAATAAATACAGAAAAAGCACTATATGAGGGCTTGTCTAAAATTAAAGAAGGTGCTAAAATAGGTGATATAGGGGCTGCGATTCAAAGTTATGCTCATAATCATGGTTTATCAGTTGTTCGTGAATTAGTGGGACATGGTGTGGGAACAGATATACATGAAGATCCTGATGTTCCTAATTATGGTAAAGCGGGAACAGGTGTTACTCTTAAAGCAGGAATGGTTATTGCAATAGAACCAA
>CANQDN010000029.1 GCA_947593275.1 uncultured Bacilli bacterium | reverse complement strand
AACAACGCCAGTTGCAACCGAACACGCTGACCCCGCAGATGAACCAGCACACATTCTCTTAGGATCCCAAGGATTTAATACTTCCCCAGTATGCCCAGTTGTCCCAGTTCCTCCCATTCCAAATTCATCCATTACAGTTTTATTAACCATTATAGCCCCTTTATTAAAAAGATTCTGAACAACTGTTGCTGTAAAAAAAGGAACATAATTATTTAAAGTATTCGATGAACCTGTTGTTAAAACATCTTTAGTAGAATAATTATCTTTAACACTAAAAGGAATACCTGATACTAATTCAGGAGTAACAGAACTCTCTTTTGCATCATCACAAATTGTTACAAAAGCATTATATTTATCTTTTATTTCATGCGATTTAGCCAAACTTTCTTTAATTAAATCTTTACTAGTTACTTCCCCTTTTATTAAAAGTTCATGTAACTCTTTTAGGCCTTTTTCCATGTACATCTTATTCCACCACCTTTGGTACTTCTATTTCTCTTCCTTCCACTCTTCCGGCATTTCTTAAAGCTTCATTAATAGGAATAGAAGGAGTTGCTACGTCTTCTCTTAATTGATAACTAAAATCATCTAAAGCATGCGTCATTGGTTCTACTTTATTTATATTAGGTATTTTATTTATAATATCAATACTTTTATCAATCGCTTCAAATTCATCTAAAACTCGTTTATTTTCTTCTTCTGTTAATCCAATTAATAATTTTGAAGCATATGAATCAACCATTTCTTTGGTAAACTTAGACATATAAACCTCCTAATAATCACAATTTCCTGGAGTTCTTGGATAAGGAATAACATCTCTTATATTATCTACACCAGTAAGATAAATAATTAATCTCTCAAAGCCCATTCCAAAACCTGAATGAACACATCCTCCATAACGTCTTAAATTTAAGTACCAATCTAAGCTTTTAGGATCCATCCCAAGTTCCGTCATTCGAGAAATTAATTTATCATAATTTTCTTCTCTTTGAGACCCACCCATTAATTCTCCAGCTCCAGGGACTTCTAAATCAACCGCCGCAACTGTCTTTCCATCAGGATTTTGTTTCATATAAAACGCTTTAATATCTTTTGGCCAATTCTTAATAAATACAGGACCATTAAAATATTCTGTAATATATTTTTCATGCTCTTTTGCAATATCTTCCCCATATTCCGGTGTAAATTCCCAATCTACTTTCGCTTCTTTTAAGATCTTTATTACTTCTTCATGATCTATTCTTACAAACTTACTATTAATTAATTTTTCTAATTTATCTTTTAACCCTTTTTCAACAAAATTATCAAAGAAAGCAATTTCACTCAAAGCATTCTCTAAAACATATTTAACGACATATTTAAGCATATCTTCCATTATATCCATATCGCCTTCTAAATCACAAAAAGCTATCTCCGGTTCAATCATCCAAAACTCCGAAGCATGGGTTTTAGTATTCGAATTTTCCGCTCTAAAAGTTGGCCCAAAAGTATAAGTTTTCTTATAAGCCATCGCAAATGTTTCAGCCTCTAATTGCCCACTTACCGTTAAATTAGTCATTTTCCCAAAGAAATCTTTGCTATAATCTACTTCTCCTTTTATTTTATCTAAAGGAATAGTTGTAACTTGAAACATTTCTCCTGCCCCTTCACAATCACTCGCAGTAATTAATGGAGCATGAAAATAAACATAACCTCTTTCTTGAAAATATTTATGTATAGCATAAGCTGCAATACTTCTTACTCTAAAAACTGCTTGAAATAAATTAGTTCTTGGTCGAAGATAAGCAATTTCTCTTAAAAATTCTCTAGTAGGCCGACCTTTAGCTTGCAATGGATAATCTTTTGCACAATCCCCCAATAATTCTATTTTTAAAGCTTGCATCTCATAATCTTGTTTCCCACTAGATTTCCTAATAATACCTGTTACTTTTATAGCGCATCCAATTAATAATTTAGTAATAGCGTTAAAATTATCTAACTTTTCATCATAAACAATCTGTAAATGTTCTTGACAAGTTCCATCAGAAAAATCAATAAAACCAAAAGTCTTTTGATCCCGATGATTCTTAATCCAACCCTCTACTGTTACTTCTTTATCTACTAAGTTTTTAATATTTGCAAATAATTCTTTTAAATCCATAGTTAACTTTCCTTTCTATTTATGGAGTAAGTCTATTTGGTCCCCTAAATAAGAACATTGTTTCTTTTAAACTAGGAAGACCTAATAATAACATTGTAAGGCGATCAATTCCTATGGCAAAACCACCATGAGGAGGACATCCATACTTAAAGAATTCTAAATAAAATTCAACGTCTTTACCTAAACCCTTCTCTTCTGCTTGTTTTTTTAATATTTGATAGCGATGTTCTCTTTGGGCTCCCGTTGTAATTTCAGTTCCTCGCCAAATTAAATCATAACCTTCTGGAATATCATTTTTCCGCATATGATAAAATGCTCTTTTAGTTTTCGCAAAATCAGTTATAAAAATAAATTCATGGCCATATTTATCTATTGCATATTTCCCCGTTAAGTTTTCAGCCTCCGCATTCATATCTCCAATGTCATAATCTGGAATTTGATAATCATAATTTTTAGCTAATTCTTGATATAAATCCGCTAATTTAAGTCTTGGGAAAGGTCTTTTAGGAACAATTACTTCTTTACCAAATACTTCTTTTATTTCCTCTCCATATAACTCTTTTACTTTAGTTAAACCCGCAACTAATATTTCTTCTTCTAAATCCATTACTTCCGTATAATCTTTAATATAAGATATTTCAACATCAAAGGACGTAAATTCTGTAGTATGCCGATTAGTATTGGAATTTTCAGCCCGAAATGCCGGAGCTACTTCAAATATCCGCTCAAAACCACTAGCCATCGCCATTTGTTTATAAAATTGGGGACTCTGAGCTAAATAAGCTGGACGATCAAAATATTTTACTTCAAATACTTCAGAACCAGATTCCGAAGCTGTCGCGATTAATTTAGGTGTATGAATCTCTATAAAATCTTTTTTAATTAAACATTCTCTCATCGCATTTACTAAAGCTGTTTGTACTTTAAAAATAAGTGTATTCTTTTTACTTCTTAAATCAAGCCACCTATAATCCATTCGAGTATCAATATTCGCGGTCTCCTCTAGTGGTAAAGCATCAGAACTACTTAATACTTCTACACTTTCTGGAATAAATTCTTTACCCCCTTGTTTTACATATTCACTCTTAACCATTTTACCCGTAAAAGATAAAACACTTCCTGCGATTATTTTCTCTAAATCTTGAACCATACTTTCCATAGTTTTTTTATCTATCGAAACTTGTATTTCTCCACTTAAATCTCTTAAAACTACAAATATCATGTATTTAGTATTCCGAATAGTCTCTGCAAAACCACTAATCTTAGCTTCTTCATTTTCTTTTAAATCTTTTATTAGAATTCTCATCATTTTTTTACCTACTTTCTTAAAATTCTAGATATATCAATATTTTCTTTAAATTCTTCACTATTTATAGGAAGACCTAACCTTAATTTTTCTTCTAAAGTATAGTTATCTAAATTAGGAAAAATAAAGGAAGAATCATTCATCTCTTTTTGATAATAAAGAATAAATTGTTCAGTTGGTGATTTAAAGCCATAACCATTTCTTAAAGTACGATTAACAACATTAGTAGTAGATTGATAATAAATATTTAAGGCTTTATTAGAGCTTATAACCTTTAAAATATTTATTTTAGCATCAATATTAGAAAGCCGAATATAAGGATTACATTCCCTTATAGAAAGACAATAACTAAGAGTTTTTAAAAGGTCTTTTATAGCTGATTCCCTTTTTTCGGGATTTATTTCTAAAGCTAGACCCATATTAAGTAATTTATTTTCAAAAGTATCTTTAAAGCCCGCTAATTTTAATTTATAAGCTTTTTCCATTTGATATAATAAACTATATAAAATATACATATTAAGCCTTAAAATATCCGCATAATTCGATGGAAAATTAGTATAATACTTAGTTAAAATATTTCCCAAAAATATCACAATTGTTTTACTTTTAGAAAGATATATTCCTTCTGTTATCCCATTATCAGTAATATTAGGATAAACATTAATATCCGAGATTACATCTCCTAATGTTGCACTTTTAATAAGATATTTCCCAATTTTAGTTATATCATCCGCGGTAAATATTCGATTATTCTTAGTATAATGATATAAATTATATTCTAAAAATTCGCATTCTTTATCTTGCATAAAAACCTCCTACAAAATACTTAAAATATAATCAATTATTACTGACTCATCAATCTTCTCTTCTTCATTAGTCGCGTTATCTCTAACAGTTATTAAACCCTTTTTTAAGTCTTCTTCATTAATGATAATATTTATTCTAGCAGGCTTGCTTTGATTATTTAAATCACATTTAATTTCACTCCAACGTAAACTTTGAACTAAAGGTATTGCACTTAAGAGTTCTTCTTTAGTCTGAGCGATAACTAAAATATCCACACTATCGGTATTAAGCTTATTTTCCGTGATAAGATTAGTTAAAATAGAAGGAATAGAACCAATAAAATAAACTCTATTACTAGTTACGTCTCCTTTTATTAATTCTTCTTCATTATCCCCACTTATCCTAAATAAATAACTAGCCTTTTCATTAGTTATAACATAATCAATATCCAAATAATCTAAATAAGAAATTAATTCTGGATAATCCTTTTGTTCTATATTTAACTTTACTTCAACATCAAGCCCTAACTCTTCTAAAAAGCGATAGGCAAAAGAAATTACTTCCGCGATTATCTCTGAATCTTTATTAAAGGCTATTATCCCAAATTCTTTTTTATTAATAAAATAAACTTTCTCCCATTCCTCTTCAAAATCACCATTAACATCTATTTTTTCATCTAAAACTTTTAAATAATCATAATTATAATAATTAGCAACCGTTGCAAAAACATTTTCAATATAATTCCAAATTTTACTCTCTTTTTTTGATAAAATATCTTTCATATAATCCTCCCTTAAAAAATAAAAAACTTAGTAATCTGTAAGGACGCGAAAATCGCGCGGTGCCACCTTACTTTACTAAGTACTCTCTAATTTTTTATCACAAAACTTGCGTTTTCTATTTATAGAAGCTGTCTTTCCATTTATTTACTTAAGTTACTTCCAGCTATGTAACTCTCTCTTTAAAGTAAGCTTAAATTTACTCGGTCTTCCATAGAAAAATACTATATTTGTATTTTATTATAAATAAAAGGGTTAGTCAAGAGGTTTTTCTTCTAAAGTTATAGTTACCGGCCCATCATTTTCAATTAAAACTTGCATATCAGCCCCAAAAATTCCGGTTTCAACCTGCGTATATTGACTTAGTTGCCTATTAAACTCCGTATATAATTTAATCGCCTCTTCTCCCTTTAAAGCAGCCATATATGAAGGCCTATTACCATTTTTAGTATTTGCATATAAAGTAAACTGACTAATAGATAAAATATCCCCATTAATATCTAAAAGACTTTTATTCATAACCCCATTTTCATCATCAAAAATCCGCAGATTAACAATCTTTTTCACCATTCGAGCTATATTATTTAGATTATCCCCCTCTGTAAAACCTACTAAAAGGACTAAACCTTTCGTTATTTTACCCACTACTTTTTCATCTACAGAAACACTACTATTTTTACTTCTTTGAACTATTACACGCATACTTACCTCCGAGCATTTATCACAAAACTTAAATTTTCAAGATCTCTTATTATTGTATCTAATTCTTCTTTATTTTTAACTTTAACCGTTATTTCATATAAATTACTTTTTAAATATTCTTTAGTTTTTAAGGTATCTATATAAGCATTCCTTTTAGTAATAGTCGCGATTAAATCAGTTAAATAATTTTTATTATTCTCAGTCTCAATATAAATATCTGTTAAATAACTACTATCACTATTCATATTCCACGCAACATCAATTAATCTTTCATCTAAATCACTAACATTGCTGCAATCCTTTTTATGGACACTTACCCCTTGTCCTTTCGTAATAAACCCAATAATATCATCACCTTTTACTGGTTTACAGCATTTCGCAATTGTTACTAAAATTTCCGGAATACCATCAACAATAATATCATTCTTATAAGTTTTAGCTTCACTATTATTTCTATTAACTCTTTCAATTAAAGCATCTTCAACCGTTTCTTTTGGCCCATTTGCAAGACTAATAATAAAGCCTGCCGTATATCTTAAAGTCCCAATAGATAAGTATATATCATCTAAATCTTTAAGTTTTAAGTCTTGACTAATTTTATTTATTACTTCATCATTTAAAACATCACTAAAAGTTAATTTTCTCTTACGAAGTTCTTTTTCTAAGATATTCTTTCCCTTTTCAATCATCGTTGTTCTTTCTTGTTTACTAAAGTATGATTTTATTTTATTTTTAGCCTGACTAGTTTTAACAAAGGTAAGCCAATCTTTATTAGGAGTCGCAGTACTATTAGTTTTAATTTTAACTATATCACTGTTTTCCAGTTCATGATTTAAAGGAACAATATTATCATTTACAATAGCCCCCACCATCGTATCTCCAACACCCGAGTGAATTCGGTAGGCAAAATCAACTGGAGTTGAACCCCGAGGAAGTTCTACCACATCCCCTTTAGGTGTAAAAACATAAATCATTTCTGCAAGCATATCACTATTAACATCACTTGCAAAAGAAACATCATCTACTTCTTCTTGAGTTTCAATTAAATTCCGAAACATTTCTAGTTTTTGTTCCATAATATGTTGCACTTTTTTAGTACCATGCTCTTTATAAGACCAGTGAGAAGCCATACCTTTCTCGGCAAATTCATCCATCTCAAAAGTTCTTAATTGCACTTCAAATAAATGCCCATCAACCCCAAAAACAGTAGTATGTAAACTTTGATACATATTAGCTTTTGGCATTGCAATATAATCTTTAAAACGTTTAGGAATAGGCCGATATTTCGCATGAATTAAACCAACCGCCATATAACAATCACTTACATCATCTAATATTACTCTTAAAGCTAAAATATCATATATCTCATTCCATTTCTTTCCCTTAGATAATTTATTATAAATAGAGTGAACACTTTTAACTCGCCCTTTAATTTTAAATTTGAGCCCTTGTTCCTGTAAAATATTCGTAATATTTTCCTTCATTAAATTTAATGATTCATTAAGTTCTTCTCTAGTTTCATTTAACTTCTCTAAAATATCATTATAAACATCCGGTTTAGTATAATAAAGACATAGATCTTCTAATTCACTTTTAATAGAATTAATCCCCAAACGATGCGCAATAGGTATTAATACTGCTTGAGTCTCATAAGCTTTAGCTTTCTGTTTTTTAGGATTTACTGCATAATTAGTCCGCATATTATGAAGCCGATCCGCAAGTTTAATAAATAAAACTCGAACATCCGTTGCAAGTCCTACTAAAACTTTTCTTAAATATATCGCACTATGTTCCGAATCATCAACTAATTCTAACTTATTTATTTTAGATACAGAATCAACAATAGTCGCTACTTCTTTCCCAAATTTCTCTTCAATTTCACTCAAAAGAGTATCACTATTATTAATTACCTCATGAAGTAAAGCCGCAATAATGGTTGTCGCATCCACACTTAAATCATTAACTATTTTAGCGACATTTAAAGGATGGGTAATAAAATCTTCCCCATTAAGTCTTTTCATTCCCTCATGCTTTTCTTTCGCAAAATTATAAGCCTCTTTAATCGTTAATAAATCTTCTGTATCTTTTATATTATTTTTTATTTCTTCATAAACACTTTCAAATGTTATATTCTTAATTTCTTCCTTCATTTATGTCTCCTCTTTTATACTCCGATGATATTCTTTTAACTCATCTTGAACAAAAGCATTTAAACTGGATATATCTACATTAAAAATATCATTTACGATATCCCCTAAATCTAAATCTCTCGAACTAGTCCATTTATATGTTTTAAGATAATTCCAAATATCTTCTTCATGAATATATTTATAACCTTTTTTATTTATTTCCCCAACTTTAGATTCTAAAGCTGGTCTTACTCTTTTATATAAATCTTCTAAACTTTTAAATCTAATATCACTATTCATAATTCACCTCAAAAAGCTTAATTAATTATATTATATAATAGAAATATTATTTTTTAAAGCTAATTAGTCCAAAAATTTAGTATTTGCCCATAGTTCGACAAATTTCGGAGGAGAAGTATGCTATGATAAAGTCATTTTAAAGAAAGGAGGAAAAAAATGCTTAAAACTTTAGAATTTAAAAGTTTAACTAGTGATCTAGCTTTTAAATTTGTATTTTCTCATGAGAACATTTTAAAATACTTTATTAATGCTTTTCTAGAGTATATAAAGGAAGATAAACGTTTTTTAATAACTAATATTGAACCCCAAAGTTATATTATCGAAAATAATAAATCTTTAAAAGGATTTTATACAGACATTAAAGCTACTTTAACTAATGGAGATTTAGTATTTATAGAAATGTATCGAAACAATTTTACCTTAGAAGAATTTAATAAAAGTTATGCCTATATGACTCGTTTATTTTCGAATCAAATAAAAAAGAAATTAAAAAAAGATATAACTAGTTATAAAAATCTAAAAAGAGTAATTGGTATTAATTTTATCCAAAATAATTATAAGAGATTAAATAATAAATTAGTTAATACTTACAAATTTAAAAATGATTTTTCCAATATTAGTATTACAGATAATACCATTATGTATAACATTAGACTTGATTTAGTTAAAAAAATCCAATATAATAGAAATGAAGAAAAGTTTATTACTATATTAAGAATGATTAATGCTCAAAGTTTAGAAGAAATAAAGAAGTATGGAAAGGATGATGAAATAATGGAAGAGATTTTAGAATATTCCAAAATATGGAATGAAATAAATAAAGAAGATGATATAACTCTAGAAGATTATATAAATGAAGAAAGAAAAAGATCACTAATTCAAGGAGAGAAAAAAGAAAAAAATAATATTGCTAAAAACATGCTTTTAAATAAGATTAATATTGATACAATTATTAAATGTACCGGCTTAACTAAAAATGAGATTCTAAACTTAAAATAGAATCTTTTTTATTCATAAAATACCTTTTTAAATATATATTTTAAAGAGGTATAATATGAAAAAGAATAAATTCTTAACAGCAACTTTTATTTTAATGTTTGGTGGTTTAATTACTAAAATATTAGGCTTTATTATTAGAATTATTTATACAAGAATGGTTGGAACTGATGCGATAAGTTTATACTCTTTAGTAACCCCTACCTACTCTTTATTACTTACTATTGCCACTTTTTCTTTACCTGTAGTTATTTCCAAATTAGTAAGTGAACATAAAACTAAAAGTATTAAAATTCTAACTAATGCCACTTTTATTATTCTTTTTCTAAATTTTTTAATTATTCTTTTAATCTATTTTACTAAAGATTTTATTGCAGTTAATTTATTACACGAAAAAAGAGCGGCCCCTCTATTAATGGCCATGGCTTTAACTTTTCCTTTTGTTTCACTATCTTCAATTTTAAAAGGCTATTTTTATGGAAAACAAAAAATGCTTCCCAATACTATTTCCAATATAATTGAACAAATAGTAAGATTAATATTAATCTTTTTAATTATTCCAAGCTTAGTTACAAAAGGAATCTTATATTCTGTTTTAGGCTTAATTTTAATTAGTATTGCAACAGAACTTTCTTCTATTATTACTTTCTTAATTTTTGCCCCACATAAATTTACCATCAATAAAAAAGATTTAAAACCCAATTTTAGTACTACTAAAGACATTTTAAGTATTTCTCTTCCAACAGTTTCTTCCCGTTTAATTGGAAACATTGGTTTCTTTTTTGAACCAATAATTCTTACTAATATTCTTCTTTTATCAGGTTATTCCATGAGTTTTATTTTAAAAGAATATGGTGCCTATAATGCTTATGCCATAAGTTTACTTGCTATGCCCTCTTTTTTTATTCAAGCCATATCTTCATCTTTACTTCCTGAAATATCCCACTTTTATTATGAAAATAATCTTAAAATGGTAAAAAGAAGATATATGCAAGCTATAATATTATCTTTAATTGTCGGTATATCTTTTTCTACAATTATATTTCTTTTCCGAAATAAATTATTATTAACTCTTTATAATACCACCAATGGCTCTAACTATATAAAACTTTTAGCTCCCTTTTTTGTTTTATTTTACTTGGAAGGCCCAATGCAAAGTGTTTTACAGGCTTGTGGTAAATTTAAAACTTGTATGTTTATTACAATTGTTGCTATATTTACAAAGTTAAGTTCTATGGCTTTACTATCTTTATGTCATATTGGTATGTATAGTCTTGCCATTGCAGAAATATTAGACATTATTATTATAGTTGCTTTAAGTTATAAAGCTATTAAAAAGATTATATATTAGTTTAAATTTAGATAATAACTACATTAAAGACTCTATTTGCTTTTTAGTTAATCCAGTATAAATTTCTATCTTATTTATAGGCTCATTATTATTAAGCATTTTTTTAGCAATAGCTTTAGCTTTTTCTTTAGCGGCTTCTCTTCTCCCCCTGATTTCTCCTCGTTCTTCAGCTTCAAACTTAACATTTTCAATATACGTCTCTAATCCTTTTTTCCCTGATTCTCTTGTCCATTCATTAACCATTTTTACCAATTCATCCATTTAATCATCTCCCCTTTACTATTATATAACTAATTATCAATAGCTAAAAATAATGCATTATTACATTAAAGCCATTATTTGCTTTTTAGTTAATCCAGTATAATTTTCTATCTTATTTATAGGTTCATCATTATTAAGCATATTTTTAGCAATAGCTATGGATTTTTCTTTAGCACCATCTTTTCTTCCTACTTTTCTGCCTTCCATTATTCCTTCTTTTTTTCCTTCTCTTCTCCCCTTTATTTCTCCCCTTATCTCTCCTCGTTCTTCAGCCTCAAACTTAACATTATCAATATATGTCTCCAACCCATTCTTTCCCGTCTCTTCCGTCCATTCATTTACCATTTTAATTACTTCTTCCATTACTTTATCATCCTTTCCTATTTTCTTTAATTCATCTAAACTTTGGGCATTCATTAGTTGCAACCATTTAATAAATCTTTGTTCTCTAATTTCATTATACCTGTTTTCTTCTTCTTTTTCAATAGTTATTTTAGGTACTAAATCCATTCTTACTAAATGTAATTCTAATTCCCCATCATCAATAACTTTTCCCGTTTCTTTTTCTTCTAATCGATAGCTATTTACTATTTTCCCATTTTGTCTTCGATAATTCCCCTTCATAAAACTTATTCCTATTACTTTCTTAATATTTTCATAAGTCTTCTCCCCATTTTTCATTTGTTCTAAATATGTTTTACATATATAACTTAAACTTTTTTTATAATCTCTTTTCCTAAAATTATTTTTAAACATTTCTAAATTTACTATATATCCATTATCTAATACACATACTATATCTCCCAAAAAGGTTTTGACAGTTTGTTTATTCGGTAGCATATATTTTTGTACTTCTATTTTAGTTAAAACTATTCGCTCTTGAGATCCCATAAATTTAAAAAAAGAATTAATTAAATCATTTAATATTTCATAATTAGAAAAGACATATTTAAAACTTATATCATCTTGTAAAGATCTATAATTAGCTAGTTTAGTTGTCATAAATATCCCTTCTTTCAAGGAAAGTTATAACAATAAATAGATAGGATGTCAAGAAATACTTAAATAATTGGTAGTAGAATAGATATATACGACAATATTCGACAAAATAATTATCTAATATAAAAAGAACAACTTATTGGTTGCTCTTATTCTACTATATAAGGATTAGCTGATGTTCCTTTATTTGCTTGAGATGCATCTTTAAATGTGAATGTTGTATCGGCTTTAAGGTTTATTACTGGGCGCAAAC
>CANQDN010000028.1 GCA_947593275.1 uncultured Bacilli bacterium | reverse complement strand
TTATAAATATAATATGTTATTTTGTAAAGAAATTTCGTTCGACAGAAATCGACACTAGCTTATTTAAGATATTTAGGTTCATCAATTCTACCTAATAAATAATCAGCAGAAATCTTATATTTCTTACATATATCATATAAAGTGTGAGTAGCAATTAAATACTCACCTTTTTCATATTTTGAAATTATAGTTCTAGCAACATTTAAATTATCTGCTAATTTATCTTGAGTAAATTTTAACTCTTTTCTTAGTTCTTTTAGTCTCTTGCCAGATTCTATAGTATTAATTTCCTTATTTTCATATTTATAGCCATCATTTGTAAAGCCAAATATATAATCAATGGAAACATTTAAATAATCACAAGTAGCAATTAAATGTTTTAATGGCATTATATCTAGTTCATTTTCATATCGGCAATAAGCTGATTTAGTTATATTTAGTTTTTTAGCTAATTGAGTTTGTAAAATTTCATTTTCTTCTCTAATAATTTTTAATCTTTCTTTATAAAACATTTGCATCACCAAATAGATTTTCTCATAAATTAAGCCAATTGTTTTTAAAGTTGAGAAATATTAGAATTTTTCTTGACTTTTGACATATGCTGAACTATAATTTTGGTATAAGTTAGAAATTTCTAATATGATTGATAATAGGAAGAGGGAAGATAATAATTGAAATATGAGAGAATAAATAAAAATTATACTAAAATTATAGTTATTAGTTTAACATTAATAATAATTATTGGAAGTGTATTAGTACTAAATATTACAAAAGCTAAATACAGGACTACTGTTAGTGTTCCAATAGTTAGTGGAACAGTTAAGTACACAGGTGGTAATGCCGATTTAAATGTTATGGCAGTATATCAACAGAAAGATGACGCAATTTGTACAGAAGATAATTGTTATGATATTAAAGATGATATTCCTAAAACTGGCTATATATTAAACAACAACAAAAGTTATTGTACTACCCCTGGAAGTAATAACAAAATAAAGAATAATATGGTATACAATGATTCAAAAGTAAGCATTGATATAACTAAAAAGGGAACTAAATGTTACTTATATTTTGATACTACAGGAAGTGGTAAAACATTAAAAAAGTTAGGCTTAGAATCAAATGGACAAGTTACAGACTTTAGTAAAACAGCATGTTCTGAAGGTTGTGGAACAACAACTGAAAATGGAGTATATGAAGTAGCAGATGATTTTGGAACAAGTTATTATTTTAGAGGATCTATAGAAAATAATTGGGTAAAGTTTGGCAATATGAGTACAGATGGAGCAGATATCTATTGGAGAATTATTCGAATAAATGGTGATGGAACAATTAGACTAATTTACTCTGGAAATGGAAGTCCAGCATCTACCCCAGCAGATACACAAATTGGTACCTCATCTTTTAATTCTTCAACTGATGATAACATATATTTAGGTTACCAATATGAAAGTAGAAATGCTCACGGAAAGAAAGAAAAAAGTAATATATTAACTACACTAGAAAATTGGTTTAGTGCCAATTTAGTTGATGAATGGTCAAGTGAAAACAGAAAAATTGATATAAATGCCGGATTTTGTAATGATAGATCAAGTTCAACAAACAAATCTACAGAGTGGTTAGAAACAGGTATGACTGAAAGTGGTGGAACAGGCACTACCCCAACATATTATGGAGCATATTTAAGATTAGTGAACAGCAATAAAACACCAACCTTAAAATGTAGTACAAATAACCATAAAGATGAAGATTATTTCACATATACAGAAGCAACTGGGATTCAATCAATTGAATATGGAAATATAACTGGAACCAAAAGTTTAGACTATCCAATAGGACTTATAACTGCGGATGAAGTAGCATTTGCTGGTGGAAAATATGGTTCAGATAATAATACACTATTTTGGTTATGTACAAAAAATAGATATTGGACAATAACCCCATATGAAAGAGGCTATGCATTTAGTATTGATGAAGATGGTAAACTTAGTAATTGGGGAGATATTAGGAATCCTTTTGCCATTCGTCCAGTAATTAACCTCAAAGCTGATACAACTTTTACTATTGAGCATCTAGACCAACCAAAAGGTACTTCAACAAATCCCTACATAGTATCCTAACTTGCCAATGCTGCTTTCTAACTTATTCATTGGCAAGAATATAAAACTTCATTGTGAGAGAATCTTTTTCTCTCTTTTTTGTTTTATCTTTAAATATTCTCATAAATATAGTATAATTAATATGTGATACATATGAATAAAAAAGGTTTTACATTAATTGAACTATTATCAAGTATTGCTATCATGGGTCTTATTGCCACCATAGCAAGTATCAACATTGTAAAAATATTTGATAATAAAAAAACTCTATCCGAAAATAATAAAAATAACATTATCGAAACCGCCGCATGTGTTTATATCGAACTAAAAGAAAATGCCGATCTAAAAGAAACATGTCTTGCTTCTCACTGTGAAATAACCACCGACACTCTTATAAAAGAAGGCCTCTTAGATAATGAAGAAGTAAACGAAGAAAAAATTATTGAAATCTATAAAGAAAACAATGAAAAAGTATGTAAAATAAAAGGAGAATAACCATGGCTAAATTATATTTTAAATATGGAGCAATGAACTGTGGTAAAACAACAACCATCATCCAAACTGCTCACAATTATGAAGAAAAAGATAAAAAAGTTTTATTAATTAAATCCAGTCTAGACACCAAAGGTGCCACAAACATCATAAATCGTACAGGTCTTTCTAGAAAAGTTGACATTCTCCTTCCTCCCGAAGTTTTAGTAGAACCCTACTTAAAAGAAGGAATAGATGTAATATTAGTTGATGAAGCCCAATTTTTATCACCCAATCAAGTTGATGAACTATATAAAATAAGTAAATTAAAAGATATCCCCGTTTTATGCTATGGCCTTCGTTGTGACTTTAAAATGGAACCCTTCCCCGGTTCTGCCCGACTTCTCGCCATCGCAGACAGCCTAGACGAAATTAAAACCATCTGTAAATGTGGTAAAAAAGCCACTACCAATGTCCGCTTTATAAATGATAAACCAACCTTTAAAGGCGATCAAATTGCTATCGATAATGAAAACAATGTTACCTATGAAAGCATGTGTGGATCTTGTTATTTAAAACTGAAAGAAGGTGCAAAATGAAAGATAAAATAATAGAAACATTAAAAGACATCTATGAAGCAAAAACTTTAATAGAAGTTAATGACTTATTAAATTTAACTACAGTTGATGAACTAAAAGAACTTACCAAAAACATCGAAGAACTTGTAAATGAAAACATCATATATAAAACCAAAAAAGATAAATATATTCTTCTAAAAAATTGTTCAAACTTAAAAATAGGTAAAATAGCCATCAATAAAAAAGGTTTTGGCTTTCTTCTATTAGATAAAGAAGATGACATTTATATTGCCGAAGAAAACTTAAACAGTGCAATTCATAACGATCTTGTCTTAGTAGAAATCTTAAAAAATGGCTTAAAACCTGAAGGCCGAGTTATAAAAATTGTAAAAAGAGATTTAGAAAATGTTGTTGGTGAAGTCTATATCGAAAATAATAAAATGATGCTTAAACCCGATGATAAAAAACTAAACATAACTATCTTTCTTACTGAAGAAACAACCAAAAACTGTGTTGAAGGCCATAAAATCCTTGCCCATTTAACTAAAAAATTAAATAATAATAGTTATCTTGCTGACTGTCTAAAAATTCTTGGTCATAAAGATGATGCAGGTATTGATATTTTAAGTATTGCTTATAAATATGGTATATATGATGAATTTAACGAAGAAGTTTTAAAAGAAGTTGATGCCATACCAAATGAAGTTGATCCTAAAGAATTAATGGGTCGTGAAGATTTAACTGAAAAAATGATCTTCACCATTGATGGTGCTGACACTAAAGATATCGATGATGCCATAAGCTTAGAATATAAAGATAATACCTATACTCTAGGAGTACATATCGCTGATGTAAGCAACTACGTTAAAGAAAATACTGCCTTAGGTGATGAAGCTTATAATCGTGGTACTTCTGCTTATCTTGCCGATACTGTAATTCCTATGTTACCTCATAAATTATCCAATGGTATTTGTTCTTTAAATGAGGGCAAAATTCGTTTAACTATGAGTTGTGTAATGGATTTCGATAAAAATGGTAAATTACTAAATTATTCTATATTTCCAAGCTATATAAAATCTCGCAAAAAGATGACTTATGATGCCGTTAATTCTATTTTAGAAAAAAATATTATCCCAGAAGGTTACGAACCTTTTAGTGATACTTTAAAAAAAATGCAAGAACTATCTCAAATCTTACGTAAAGGGAAAATAAATCGAGGTTACATCAACTTTGATATTGATGAAGCCAAAGTAATCCAAGATGAAAATGGTCACGCAATAGATATTAAAAAACGAACTAGAGGCGTTGGTGAAAACTTAATTGAAGACTTTATGATCGCCGCCAATGAAACTGTTGCAACCCACATCTATAACATGGATCTTCCCTTTATCTATCGTGTCCATGCTTTACCTAACTCTGAAAAAATAGAAGACTTCTTAAATTTAGTCAAAGCTCTAGGTTATACCATTCATACTAATTTAAAAGAAATAACTCCTAAAACTATGCAAAATCTCTTAAAAGAATTAGAAGATAAACCTGAATATTTCATCTTAAGTACCCTTCTTCTTCGCAGTATGAAAAAAGCCGAATACTCTAAAAATAATATAGGTCACTTTGGTATTGCCAGCAAAAGTTATACGCATTTTACTTCTCCAATTAGACGTTTTCCAGATTTAATCGTTCATCGCTTATTAAAAACCTATTTAATTGATAAAGATTTTAGTATGAGCACTATTAATTATCTTGAAAGCTATCTCATAACGGCCGCAGAGCATTCCAGTGAGCGAGAAGTTGCAAGTATTAATGCTGAAAGAGATGTAACTGACATGAAAATGGCTGAATACATGGAAAGTCATATTGGTGAAATATATTATGGTATCATAAGTAGTGTTACAAGTTTTGGTCTATTTGTTGAACTAGAAAATCTTATTGAAGGTTTAGTTCATATAAGCTCTTTAAAAGGAGATTATTACACCTATGTTCCCGAACTTTTATCTCTAATTGGTAAATCCACCAAAAAAACCTATCGTGTCGGTGATCCCGTAAGTATCAAAGTAATTAATTCATCAAAAGAAAATGCCCTAATTGACTTTGAAATTGTAGGTGACAAATATGCTAGAAATTAAAAATAAAAAAGCTTACTTTGACTATTATATTCTAGAAGAATTAGAATCAGGTATCTCTCTTAAAGGAACTGAAATAAAATCCATTCGTAAAGGTTCTGTAGATTTAAAAGATACTTATGTTAATATAAGTCATAATGAAGCTTATATTCTAAATATGTATATTGCAAGATATGAAGAAGGCAATATTTTTAATCATGAAGAAAGAAGAACCAGAAAGCTTCTCTTACATAAAAAAGAAATCTTAAAACTTAAAGAAAGAGTAAAACTAGAAGGCTTAACAATTATCCCCTTAAAACTCTATTTTAAAAAGAATAAAGTAAAAATCTTAATTGGTCTTGCTAAAGGTAAAAAACTATACGATAAACGTGAATCCATTAAAGAAAAAGACTTAAAAAAAGAAACAAGATACTATAACTAACTAGTATCTTATTTTATATAATCCCAAAAAAGAAGCGCGGCATTTAATATAAGTAACCAACCTACAACCACAAATATTGCATTCGATACAAATATACTAAATATACCCATAATTATTAATAATATATTACTTAAAGAGCTAATATTCATATAATCATTTAAAGTAATTGATGTAAGTAATCTACTTATTCCAAAATAAATAAGAAAGAACCCTAACACATATCTAAGTCCAATCTCTAAAGCACTCGCAAGAATCATCAAAAGAACTCCTATAACTATTGAAATAATTGCAATCGATAAATTAATATTTTTATACTGTAATAATTCTTTATTTTTCCAATATAAATATAAATTCTTTAAACCATAAACAATAACAAATAAACCAATAATCCAAAATAACAATGTTGTCGCTTCATTACTCTTAAAAGCTAATATTAACCCCAAAAGCAAATAAACAATCGGAATAACTAAAGATTTTTGATTAGCCCCTTGAGCTTTTTTCGTAACTTCAACTTTCATAAAACCATCATCCTTTCTCTAATTATATAATGTTCTTGAAATTTAAGCAAGTATAAAATTGAATTAATATTTAATACGTGATATAATAATAATTAGAATAAGGAGGAAATAACTATGTTAGATAAACCATCTCTCATCAAAACCCTTAAAGCCTACAATCTTCTATCCAACAATTATGGGGCCTCAATCTATGAAGAAGATGGCAATATTGGCATATGTATAGATATTAAACATCCTCTCTTTGGTTTCTTAACTAGAGTATTTACCTTTGATAATATTACTTCTTTAGAAGACTTTTTAAATAAATATATTTGGTATAAAAACAATCATAATAAATATAATATTATGCTATCTTTTGATAACTATGAAACTAAAAGTCCTATTTTAAAATATACTTATAATGATTATGATCTAACCTTTGAAGAAATGTTAAATCTAAAAAACACTATTCAAGAAGAGAAAAAAAGTATTAATGAAAACAATGAAAAAAGTATCTATATTTTAAATATTCAAAATCTTACTAGTTACTTAATTGATCTAAAAAATTCTAAACAAACCGCTCGAACTGAAAAAAATAACTTAAAAATCCAAGAAAACAATCTAAAATATGATTTATTAGAAGCTCTAACCACCTATTATGGTAAAAATAGTATTATTAATAAAAAAGCTGTATCTTTAGATAGTATCTTAACCTCTAATGATCCCTCAATTCTAAGAAATAATATCAAGGATATCGAAACTAAATCTTTAACAGAAATAAAAGATTACTTAACTAATTTAATAAATACCACTAAAGAAGAAGAACTTGACGAAAATTATTTAATTAATTTATATTCTAATAATGTTTATAAATATAATATTGAAATCTTAAATAAACAAATCGCTTTTGTAAAAAATAAAATAGAAGCTGAAAAAAACTTTAACATAAAAGGGAGTAAAATTCATAATATTGATGAAGAACTAAAATCTTTTCTCCAAAATTCAACCCCACCCATTAAAATAGAAACTTATTTAAAAGATACTAAAGAAAAAATTATTGCCAAATATAACTCAATTGAAGATTTAACTAACTCTTATAGTATCATAAGTGGTATAAATATCACCATCCCCAAAAAAGAAGTAAAAGACTTAGAAATAAATCCTTCCATTGAAAGCATCTTAACATCCAATTTTAATAGCTTACCCAAAGAAACTCAAAATAGTCTTATCTTATATAATTCCTTTTATAAAAGCATATGTAATTTTATTATAGATAACAATTTCCCAACTATTGATATAATTAAAGATACTTTTGATTTTATATACTACTACAACACCATTGATGAAATAATCCACCATGAAAATAACAACCATTACCTAATAAACTATTTCCATCAAATTAACTTTAAAACTCTAGATACCTATATTGAATCTATTATAAACTTATGTAAAATCTTAATTAACACTATTTTTATTGCTCCATTTGATTTTGAAGCATTTACTCTAAACCATAATAATACTTATAAAGAATATTCAATTATTCCCATTTATCAAAATAATACTCTTTTAATCAACATAAAAGGTAACACTAAACTAGTATACATTCCTCTTAAAATAGACATTGATGATCTAACTAGTGAAATGAGTATTTTAAACACCAATAATGTTTATATTAAAGGAACCATCAAACCCAATAACACTTCTATAACTATTGCAAGATATACTAAAAAAACCATAAAAGAAGATAACATTCTTATAACAACTAATTTAAATCTAACTGATCGTACAACATTTAATTTAGGAACTTTGGAGGAACAAATATGAATAAAGAAGCATTTTTAAAAGAATTAAATCGTCACTTAGGAAAACTTACAGATGAAGCAAAAAAAGAAGAACTAAAAAATTATAATAACTTAAAAAACTATGACTTAAACCCCGTTGAAGAAGCCAACAAAATATATCAAAAAAGAGGTTTAAAATATACTGTAAATAAAAACATCAAACTTCTCGATGCTGCCTCTATTTTAATTGATGAACTACGCTCCAACAATAAAGAAAAAACTATCAATGTAATCCTTTTCTTCCTATATTTAATTATCTTACTAATTCTTATTAAAATCCCATTTATTTATGTAAGAGACATTATTGCTAGTTTATTTAATCCTGTATTTATAAACAATAATTATTATACTCTATGGAATCTATTATTTGAAATATTATACGCTATAACAACTATTATTGTCTTTATAAATTTAATTAAAAATAAAGCTTTAGATCTTGAAAAAAATGAACAATAAGTTCATTTTTTATTTCCTACTCAAAATAATTAATTCCTATCGCAGCTCTTACTTTCTTTAAAGTCTCACCCGCAACAACTCTTGCCTTTTTACTGCCTTCATCAAGCATTTTATATACTAAATCTAGATGCTCTTCATAATATTTTCTTCTCTCTCTAATTGGTTCTAAAATACCCTCTAAAACATCAATCAAAAACTTCTTAACTTTAACATCTCCCAAACCACCTCTTCTATAATGGTCTTTTAACTCATCTAAATTTTTATATTCTGGTAAATATTTAACAAAATCTTCATCAGTCGCAAATGCATCCAAATACGTAAATACCGCATTATCTTCTACATTCCCCGGATCTTCAACTTTAATATGTTTAGGATCTGTATACATACTCATAACTTTAGTTCTAACTGTTTCTTTATCATCAGATAAAAATATACAATTACCTAAAGATTTACTCATCTTAGCTTTTCCATCTATCCCTGGAAGTCTCTTACAAGCACTATTTTCTTCTAGCATAATCTCCGGCATTCTTAAAACTTCTCCATAAGTACTATTAAAGGTATGAACGATCTCCCTACATTGTTCAATTAAAGGAAGTTGATCCTCACCAACAGGTACATAATGCGCATTAAACGCTGTAATATCCGCTGCTTGACTTACTGGATAATTTAAAAACCCAATTGGAACCGCCTCTCCAAAACCTCTTAAATTAATCTCTGTTTTTATAGTCGGATTCCTCTTCAATCTTGCAACTGTAACTAAATTCATATAATAAGTAGTAAGCTCCGTTAACTCAGGAACTTGAGATTGAACAAATATTGTTGTTTTAGCAGGATCTAACCCCACTGCCAAATAATCAAGTGCTACTTCTTTTAAACTATCACGAATCTTCTGAGGATTATGGGCATTATCTGTTAAAGCTTGTAAATCCGCAACAAAAACAAATACATCATAATTTCCACTATTTTGTAATTTAATTCTATTTCTAAGACTACCTACATAATGTCCTAAATGTAATTTACCAGTAGGTCTATCTCCTGTAAGTATTACTTTTTTATCCATTTCGTATCACCAATTAAATTATATCATGGAATATCTAAGATATAAAGCTAAAATTTACTAAAATTTAGAACCCAACTAAAAATTTATTAAAAATATTTAAGTTTATTCTTAACCGTGATATAATTATAATAGGTGATATCATGAAACATAATAAATTAAAAATTTTTCTAATTATAACTCTTATCCTAATTATTTTAACTTTAATAACAGTATCGGTAATCTTTGTTATAAAAAAATATTCTAATCCTACAACCAATGAACCAATAGATATAACCAACTATACTAAAACAGAAGAAATAATGAAAGAAAACAATGCTTATCAAGAAAAATATGAACAAGAATATGCCTCAATTGATTATACTGACATCGAAAACTTCCCAACTATTATTAATAACTTATTAAATAAAAACTACACTGCTGAAGAAATAAATAGTATTTTAAAGAATTATTCTTCTCTAATAGACGTATTATTAACTATGAAACATGTTGATATTTTAAAATTAGCCAAGTTAACTAATTATGACGAAACTAAACTTAATCGTTATTTAGACTATTATGAAAAGAATGATTATGATATCGCAACTGCTGTTACTTATGTAAATATTGGTTTAGATTTAGAAGGTTATTCTGAATATATTACCTATAATGCTGAAGAAGCAAAAGATATTACAATATTAGTAAACAAATACCATAAACTACCTGATGATTATGAACCCGACGATTTAGTTTCTCTTTCCTATAACGAAAATTATAAACTCCGCAAAGAGGCTGCTGAAGCTTTTGAAAAACTAACTAGCGCTGGAGTTTTAGAAAATGTTATCTTTTATCCATTTAGTCCTTATCGTTCTTTCAAAACTCAAGAAGTAATTTACAATCGTTATGTTAAAGAAGATGGCCAAAAAAATGCTGATACCTATTCTGCTAGACCAGGATTTTCAGAACATCAATTAGGCCTCGCAGTCGATGTTCGAAGTAGTAGCCTAACAGATAACTTAACAGAAGAACAATATAACTGGATGTTAAATAACTCTTATAAATATGGCTTTATTATTCGCTATCCTAAAGGCAAACAACACATAACTCAATATATTGAAGAACCATGGCACATAAGATATTTAGGTATAGAATTAGCTACTAAAGTCCATGATTCAGGCTTAACTTATGACGAATATTATGACTTATATATGAAAAACTGCTAAAAAGCAGTTTTTTAATTAAAAAAAAACTATCAAATGATAGTTATATAAATTATAAAGAATATACTAAAACTTAACAAAAAAGGTAAAACAAATAACTCTAACAATTTTAAAATATTAATACTTATTATTTTAAATTTAGTAAATCCTAAACATCTATACATTAAAACATTTTTCTTTTCATCTTCTAAAATATTAATAATAGTTAAAACTAAAATAATCATAAATAAAAGAATATTTAAAAATATAAAAACATTTAACCATACCATAATATCATCATACTGAATATTATTCTTTTTAATTACTTCTTCTCTTATATCTCCAGAAAAAGCAGTACTTAATTTATGAAATATTTTTTCTGACTTAGACCAATCTTTCAAATCCATTACATACACGAATTCTTGAGCATTACTCAAAACTTCATTTATAACCTCTTTATTAACCAAAAACAAATTATAATTTGGCACATAATCCTTAACTATAAAACTATACTCATTATCATTAATACTTACTTGAAGAGTACTATTTACTGCATATCTTTGTTTATATTGATCAGGAATAATAATTTCATTTTTCGCTACTTTATTATTTTTTATAAATACTTCTTCATCATAACTAAAACCTTTTTCTATCCACTTAATACCTCGTATCTTTTTTAATTCCCTTGTAATATCTTCTTTACTTGTAAGATATATATAAGAATTTTCATAATTACTATTATTAAGCTTAATATAATAACACTTCCCACATATAAAAAGTCCAAACACAATTTGTATAAATAAAATAATAATAAAGTATATATGTGTAGTTTTCTTTCGCCAAAAACTTTTAAAAACAATCATTTATCCTCCAACATATCTTTAATACTACAATTTAAAGCCTTTTTAGTAACAACTTTACTAATCCCAAAAACACTTAAATTCATCAATATTAAAACTACAATTAAATACCCAACCGGTACAATTAAAAAGTAATTATTATAAACTAAGTTATAGAAAATCCATTTACTAATAATATAAAATACTCCTAAATAAATAACTAAAGCAATAATAAAACATCCATTAATAATTATTATATTTTCTACCCAATCTAACTTTAAAACATCCTTATTTGTAAAACCACTAAACTTTAAAACACCCAAATAATTCTTCCGATAATTACTCTTCTTATTTAAAAAACTATATATAAGATTTAAAGCAATAATTAAAACAATAATGGCAATAAATATTGGTACATAAAATAATAAATTAACAAACCCTTTATTAACATTAAACATTAAACTAGCATTAAATCCCCTATTAACAAGTTCATTTTCTACTTTAGAAAGATTATCAATATCATTAACTCTAACAACCATACCTTTATAATAATAAAGCTCATTAGTAACTTCACCATGCGAAGTAACTGAAGAATAACCCTCTATATCTGTATATAACGAATTAAAAGCCTCTTTACTTATATAACAAGTTTGAATAGAACCAGTATTAACT
>CANQDN010000027.1 GCA_947593275.1 uncultured Bacilli bacterium | reverse complement strand
CATGACTGTTGAATTAATTGCTCCAGTTGCTCTTGAAAATGGTACTCAATTCTCTATTCGTGAGGGTGGACGTACTGTTGGTGCTGGTGTAGTATCAGAAATTGTTGAATAGTAATAATTAGTAAAGAACCTAGAAATGGGTTCTTTTTTCATGGACTTTTTTAATTTATAGTGCTATACTTTTAATATGGTGAAGTAAAATGACGAAGTACAAAAAGAAAAAAAGAAAATCAATTTTAGGAATATTACTTTTTATAGTAATTTTAACAACAGTTTATTTTGTTTTAGCAAGATTTGTTTTTAATGGTGATAATACTAGGGCTAAAAATGATAATAATGTAACTGAAAAAGAGAAAGAAAAAGAACCGGAAGTACAAATAGTGGATGTTAATAGTAAGACTAGACCTATTGCCGTTATGATTAATAACATTGGCGCGGCTAGACCATATCACACAGGCTTACAAAATGCTTACCTTGTTTATGAAATAATTGTTGAGGGTGGAATTACCCGTTATATGGCTCTTTTTAAAGATAATTTTCCCGAAGTTGTCGGAAGTGTCAGAAGTGCTAGACATTATTATTTAGATTATGCTTTAGAAAATGATGCTTTTTATGCCCATTGGGGTTGGAGCCCTAAAGCCGAGAGTGATATCGAATCTCTTAAAATAAACAATTTAAATGGTCTTACTATGGGAAGCCCTTACTTCTTTAGAAAAAATTTAGGAATCAGCACTGAACATACTGGTTTTACTAATTTAAAAGCATTAAGTGAATATGTCCAAGATAAATATCGAAATGAAAGTAATAAACATTTATTATTAAAATATAGTGCTAAAAAAATTGAATTAGAAGAAGCCGAAGAAGCAAATAGATTAGATTTAAAATATTCTAGTGGATATGTTACTAATTATGTTTATGATAGTGAACAAGAAGTATATAAACAATTTGTAAATGATAAAGAACATAAAGATTATGAAACAGGCCTACAATACACCGTTAAAAATATTATTACTTATCAAGTTCCTAATCATTCAATTGATTCTTATGGTAGACAAGATATAGATAATATTGGTGAAGGAACTGGCTACTTTATTACAGGTGGAAAAGCTGTGGAAATTACTTGGTCAAAGAAAAGTAGAACAGCTCAAACTAAATATAAATTTAAAAATGGTGAAGAAATAACTGTTAATGATGGTAATACATGGATTCATATTGTTCCAACAAGTGGTGAAATAAGTATATCTTAAGAATCTAAAACATAAAGTTTAAAGGGAGGATATAATGAATTTTATAATTGATTTTTTACTTAATAATTATCTTTGGTTTTTAGTTATATCTTTAATATTAATTTTTGCTTTAATTGGTTATTTAGTTGATGCCTCTACTTTAAAAGAAACCAAAACAAAAAAGGGTCTAAAAACTATTGGAGAAAATCCCAAAGAAGATTCCTTTGCAGTTCATCCTTCAGTAGAAGCTTATACCAACGAAAAGTTTGACGATCCTTTAATAAAATAAAAAAATCTATAAATACTAAGTTAAATAGAATGTTTTGATATAAGATTTTAATTGTTCTATAATCTGTTCAATTATATCATACCATTTTTCCATTAGTTTATTATATTTAATATCATTTGTAAAATACTTAGTATCATAGAAAAAATCTTTAAAGTTATTTAACCATTCAATAAAAGGAATAAGTTCCCATTCTTCTATATAATTATAGTCATAATGCGAACTAATTAAAGCTAAAACATTTATTTTAAATAAACTGGCATCATAAAACATTCTTTTATGAGGATCAGTAAGTATTTGTAAACCCATGGTGTAAAGGAAGATATTTTGAGGATTATTTAGACATTTTATTTGATACTGTCTTAACACTTCTAAAATGTTAGCATTTGGAGGAATGCTTAAAAGTCTATAATAATTCATGAGTATCTTCCTTTCTAGTGTTATTATTATAAACTAAATTTTTTAAAAGTAAATAGAAATTTGTATTTACAACTAAAAATTAATTGTTTATAATTAACTTGGAGGTAATTTTTATGGAATTAAAAGGTTCAAGAACTGAAGCTAATTTAATGGCGGCTTTTGCGGGTGAGTCTCAAGCTAGAAATAAATATACTTACTATGCATCTCAAGCTAAAAAAGACGGATATGAGCAAATCGCTGCTATATTTGAAGAAACTGCTAATAATGAAAAAGAACATGCCAAAATGTGGTTTAAAGAATTGCATGGTGGTAAAGTTCCCGATACATTAACAAATCTTAAAGATGCCGCAAGTGGCGAAAATTATGAATGGACAGAAATGTATAAAGAATTTGCCGCTGTTGCTAAAGAAGAAGGCTTTGATCGCATTGCTAAATTATTTGAAGAAGTAGGCAAAATTGAAAAACATCATGAAGAAAGATATATGAAACTTGTTGGGAATATAAATGATGATTTAGTCTTTAAAAAAGGTGAAGAAGTTGTATGGATCTGCCGCAATTGTGGTTATGTCTATGTTGGAACAGAAGCTCCAAAAGTATGTCCAGTCTGCAGTCATCCTCAAAGTTTTATGGAACTTAAAAGTGAGAACTATTAAAAGTTCTTTTTTTTATTTTCCTTAAAATTAAACATCAAAATTGAAACTTATAGTATTTACAATATTTAATAAATTATTTATAATTAAATCTAGTAAGAGGTTATAAAAATGAAAATTAAGAAGTATTACCAAAAATTAGATTTTTTAAGAGTTGGCGCATGTCTAGCTATATTATTATATCATTTAAACTTTTTAAAAGGTGGCTATTTAGCTGTTTGTATCTTTTTAGTTTTAAGTGGTTATCTAGCCTGTATATCCCAAAATTCTAAAAAAAAATTTTCCATCAAAGATTACTATTTAAATAGATTAAAAAAGATTTATTTACCTCTTTTTATTGTGGTATTTATAAGTGTTGCAGCATGTTCCATCATCCCCAATATCATTTGGTTTAATTCCAAACCGGAAATCACATCCGTTATTTTTGGTTACAATAATTTTTGGCAATTAAGCGCTAATTTAGATTACTTTGCTCGTCACATTGACTCTCCTTTTATGCATCTATGGTTTATAGGAATCCTCCTCCAATTTGAACTTGTATTTCCCTTATTATATATAGGCTACCAAAAACTAAAAGAAAAAATAGGCAAATTAAATACTACACTTATAAGCTTATTTCTAACTATCGGTTTTACTATCTATTTTATTTATTCAAGTATTAATAACAATATGATGGTAACTTATTATAGTACATTTACAAGACTCTTCTCATTATTAATCGGTTTTACTGCTGGTATAACATCAATAGATTATGGCCCTCTAATAATCTCTAAATTTAAGAATGAAAAACCTCAAAAAATAATCATTGGTATCTATAGTTTAATATTACTTCTTTTATTTATCTTTATAGACTCTAATAATAAACTTTTTAGTGTAAGTATGTTACTAACTAGCCTAATTTCTTGGAGACTAATAAGTTATCTTACAATAAACAGTATAAGTAAATTATCTAAAAAAGAAGAAGTTCTTAAATATCTTGGAAGTATAAGTTATGAAATATATTTAGTAAGTTACCCAACCATTTATTTATGCCAATACTTAAATATTATCCCTTACTTAAGAGTTATTCTTGAACTTGTTATTATCTTCTTAATCTCGGCTTTAATTCATTTTACTTTAAATAATAAAAAAACTGGCAAAATAAAAATAATCCAAAATATAGCTATAATAATTATAAGTATAGGTTCTATCTATGGTATCTGTAGCTATTTAAGTTCCAAAGATTACACATCCGAAATGAATGATTTACAAAAAGAATTAAGCCAAAATGAAGAAATTCTTAATTCTAAACAAAAAGAACATGAAGAAAGATTACAAGCTGAAAGTGATAATTGGAATGAAGCTTTAGAAGAACTAAAAAAAGGTGAAGAAAATATTAAAGAATTTGTCAAAGAATTACCTATAGTGGGTGTTGGAGATTCTGTTATGCTTGGCGCGGTTAATAATTTATATGAAGCTTTTCCAAGTGGTTATTTTGACGCTGCTATATCCCGTACTGCCTGGGTTGCCAAAAATATCATTCAAGACTTAAACAATAAAAAAATGTTAAATGGCCCAGTAGTTCTCAATTTGGGAGCTAATGGTGATTGTTCTTTAGATTGTAAAAAAACTATTATTGAACTATGTCAAGAACAAGAAGTTTTTTGGCTCACTGTTACTAATGATGCCAGTGTTAATGTTAACAGCAAATTAAAAGATCTCGCCGAAACTTATCCTAATTTACATATAATTGATTGGGAAACTATTTCCAAAGGTCATACTGACTATTTTTATGCTGATGGTATTCATCTTACAATCCCTGGTAGACAAGCTTATGTAGAAGCAATCGAAAATGCTATTTATGAAGTATATCTAACCAAATATCAAGAAAAGGTTGAAAGCACCATTGATGAACATGAACAAGAAGAAAAAAATAAAATAACTTTTATAGGTAATGACATCTTCTTAAATGCTTATTCCTATTTAGAAGAAGACTATCCCGATGCTAAATTTATAATTAATAAAAACTTCACATATGATAGTATTAAAAAAGAACTAGAAAAAGCTATAGAAGCTAAAACTCTTAATTATAGAGTAGTTTTCGGTTTTGATAGTAAAATTAATTTAACAACTAAAGAATATCAAAATTTATTTAATCTTTTAAAAGATTATAAAATATATGTTTTAACTAATAAAGAATTACTTTTAGATAATGTTACTAATATCGATTTTTATAAAGAACTAAAAAAGAATCCTGATTATTTAAAAATTGATAAAGTTCATTTAACAGAAAAAGGTAATGCTGCTTTAAGAGATATATTAAATAATGCTTTAAAATAACTATTTACAATTTATAATAAAAATGATAAAATCAAAATGTAGAACATTTAAGGACGAAATGTCTACAATAATTAATTATGGTAAACACTTATCCTAATATCGAGTTTAATCTTGATGTGGATAGGTGTCTTTTTAGTTACCATTGGTAACAATATCACAAATAGAATTACTTCCATTATGACCTCATGCCCCCTTTCTCTTACTTTTATAGCCCTCTTAGAATAGGAGGGAAAAATGGAAAGGAAAACATCAGGTAGGCACCCCGCCTTAAATGTTCAATTTTATTCTATAATAAAAAGTGGTACTTTGTAAAGAAATTTCGTTCGACAGAAATCGACACTAGATTATTTAAGATATTTAGGTTCATCTATTCTACCCAGTAAATAATCAGCAGATATCTTATATTTCTTACATACATCATATAAAGTATGAGTAGCAATTGGAAAATTTCCTTTTTCATACTCCCCAATAATACTTCGAGCAATATTTAATTTTTTAGCTAACTTTTCCTGTGTTAATTTTAATTCTTGACGAAATTCTTTTAATCTTGATCCTGCTTTTATCCAATCAACTTCCTTTATACAATTTATATATTGTCTATTATTATTAAAATTGAAAACATAATCTAAAGAAACATTAAAGAAATTACAAATACTTATTAAATGCTTAATTGGCATAATGACATATTCTCTTTCATATTGGCCATATACTTCTCTGTTTAGCTTTAAATATTCAGATAAATAATATAAGGTTAAGTCTTTTTCTTCCCTTAAATATTTTAGTCTTTCATAATACATACTTCTCACCAGTATAATTTTCTCACGGACTAAGCCAAAATTCTTAAAAACAATAAAATATTGGAATTTTTCTTGACTTTTGACGTATACCAGATTATAATTTTAGTATAAGTTAGAAATTTCTAATATAGTTGATAATAGAAAGAGGGAAAGATAATAATTGAAATATGAGAAAATAAATAAAAATTATACTAAAATTATAGTTCTTAGTTTAGCATTAATTATAGTTATTGGAAGTGTATTAATACTAAATATCACAAAAGCAAAGTATAAAACAACTATAAGTGTTCCAATAGTTAATGGGACAGTTAAATATACTAGCGGAAATGCAGATTTAAATGTTATGGCAATATATCAGCAGAAAGATGGAGAAACTTGTACTGATGATAGTTGCTATGATAGCAAAGATGAAATTCCCCAAAGTGGTTATGGAATAAATGCCGAAAAGAGCTATTGCATGATTCCTAATGTTGATACAGAACAAAGAAATATTGTATCATATAAAAGAGGTATTTTAAGTTTAAAATTATCTAAAAAAGGAACAAAATGTTATTTATATTTTGATAAGGGAATAACTATACCGGATTTAATTTATGAAAGAAAAGCTGAGAAATTAGATAAAGGGAGTTTTAGTTCTGAAGATACAGATAATCACCTTAAAAACGGAAAAAGCCAAATGTTTATAGCAGAAGACGAATTTGGAGAAAGTTATTATTTTAGAGGCAAAGTAAATGACAACTGGGTGAAATATGGCAAAGCAAATGAAGATGATGAAATAGAAAAAAATATTTGGTGGCGAATCATAAGAATAAATGGTGATGGATCATTAAGATTAATATATGCTGGTGTAGGCGAAACGGCAGCAGATTTAACACAAGATGGCGGATATATCGGCAATAGCGAAAATAGTCAGATAGGTAGTGCTGCATTTAATAATTATGATAATAATAGTAAATATGTTGGCTTTTTCTATGGAGATGGTAATATACATACTAGTAATACAACAGCAAGTAATGCATATGCAGAATTAAAATCATGGTTTGAAACTAATTTGAAAGATGAATGGTTAAGTAGTGATAATTTAATTGATGAGAATGCAGGCTTTTGTGGAGACAGGTCAAATGTAGGAAATAATAAAGCTACTTGGAGTGAAAATATGGGAGACAGTTATACAACTCCTCTTTCCAATAATGGGACATGGACTGATTATGGCTCATATTTGAGAATATATAATAATAAAGAACCATCATATAAATGTGGAACGACAAACAATAAAGATAATGACTATTATACATATAAAAATGCTGAAGGAATAAATAAAAAAGATTCTGCAAGTGAAAAAATAGTAGGAAATAAAAAATTAGACTATCCAATCGGATTAATATCTATGGACGAAGCATATTATGCTGGAGGGTATCTTAGAGAAAATAAATCATATTACTTATATACCGGGCAAAAATATTGGACTATGTCACCTTATAATTTTAGTGGTCAGTTTGCTAATTTGTTCGGTATAGGAGATGATGGCTCAATAACAAGCCATTCAATAGCTGGTTTTCGTCCAGTCATCAATCTTAAATCTAGTACAGAACTTATAGGAAGTGGTACAATAGAAGAACCATATATAGCATCTTAACTTGCCAGTGTTGCTTTCTAACTTATTCATTGGCAAGAATATAAAACTTCATTGTGAGAGAATCTTTTTCTCTCTTTTTGATTATAAAAAATAGATATAACTTACGCTATAACTATAATTTACTTGAAATTTATCTAAAATATGTTATAATCAAAATGTAGAACATTTAAGGACGAAATGTCTACGTTAATTTTTATAGACACTTATCCTAATATCGAGTTTAATCTTGATGTGGATAGGTGCTTTTTTTGTTACCGTTGGTAACAATATCACAAATAGAATTACTTCCATTATGACCTTATGCCCCCTTTCTCTTATTTTTATAGCCCTCTTAGAATAGGAGGGTAAAAAAGGAAAGGAAAAACATCAGGTAGGCACCTCGCCTTAAATGTTCAATTTTATTCTATAATAAAAAGTGGTACTTTGTAAAGAAATTTCGTTCGACAAAGTTCGACACTAGATTATTTAATATATTTTGGATCATCTATTCTACCCAGTAAATAATCAGCAGATATCTTATATTTCTTACAAATAGTATAAAGAAAAGGGGTAGCAATAAGATTGCGGCCTTTTTCATACCATGCAACACTAGAAAAAGTAGTATTTAATATTTCTGCTAATTTTTTCTGTGTTAATTTATGTTCCTTTCTAAAAGTTTTAAGTCTCTCTCCAGCCTTATCTAATGCCACATCAGAAACATTAAAATAATTTAGTATATCAGTTAAACCCAAAATATAATCTATAGAAACATCAAAATAATTACACAACTCCACTAAATGTTTAATAGGAATAATTTGATTTTGTAATTCATAATTTTTATAAGCACTTCTACTAATTCCTAAAACAGTTGCTACTTCATTTTGAGTAAGTTCTTTTTCTTCTCTTAAAGTTTTTATTATTTCTGTATAATTCATTATAATACCACCCATTTTATTTTCTCATTAATTTAGATCAAATTGTTAAAATGGTTTTTATTGTGTTATTTTTCTTGACATTTGACACTTGCTAGATTATAATTTTAGTATAAGTTAGAAATTTCTAATATAGTTGATAATAGAAAGAGGGAAGATAATAATTGAAATATGAGAAGATAAATAAAAATTATACTAAAATTATAATTAGTTTTATAGTAATAATTATAATAGGGAGTGTATTAGTATTAAATATTACAAAAGCTAAATATAAAACTATTGTTAGTGTGCCTATTGTAAGTGGAACAATCAAATATGAGGGTAATGCTGATTTAAATGTTATAGCTATGTATAAACCTAAATATGAAGATCAAGAAGGACCAATAAGTGATTGGGATATTCTAACAGAAGCACCTGGAAAAGGTTATGATATTGATGAAAGCAATACTAATTGTACAATTGGTGGTGAAGATGATACAAGTAACCAAATAAAAATAAGTTATGATGGAACATCAGTTACAGTAACAGGTTTAACAAAACCAAAGACTAAATGTAATATTTATTTTATTAAGAAGCCAACAGCTAGTGATATAATAGTTGATAATTCTAATGTTATAGACGAAACTCCTGATTTTAATAAAACAGCTTGTTCTAGTTGTGCTGATAATAAATCAGGATTATATAAAACAGAAGATGATTTTGGCGACAGTTATTACTTTAGAGGAACAGTAAATGATAATTGGGTAAAATTTGGAAATATTAGTATTAGTGGAGCTTCAATATGGTGGCGAATCATTCGAATCAATGGAGATGGAAGTATAAGACTTATTTATGCCGGAACTGGAGCTACAGCCCCAGCAACTACAGGATCACAAACAAATGCACTAACAAATCAACCATTTAATAGTAATTATACAGATAATAAATACGTAGGTTATCAATATGATAATACTAAAAGAGGGCATACTTCGCCTAGTAATGCATATACGAAACTAATAGAGTGGTTTAAAACAAATTTAGCAGATGAATTTGCAGATGAAAATGAAAAAATTGATGCAAGTGCAGGATTCTGTGGAGATAGATCAAGTTCAACAACCCCTACTACAACATGGCAAGAAAATATGTCAGAAAGTGGTGGAATTGGAGGCGGAGGGACTCCCCAAACTTATTATGGAGCATATTTAAGGCTATCAAATAATAATAAACAGCCAACTTTAAAATGTAGTACAAATGGCCATAAAGATGAAGATTACTATACATATACGGGAGCAACAGGAATTCAATCAATATCAAATGAGAAAATAATTGGAACCCAAAGTTTGGCGTATCCAATAGGCCTTATAACTGCTGATGAAGTAGCCTTTGCCGGCGGTGTTAATAATAATTCAGGTTATTGGTTATATACAGGTTCTGATTATTGGACCATGTCTCCCTCATGGTTTAGTAGTACTGATGCTATTATTTTTTATGTAACTTCAAATGGTTTATTTACCTGGGGCAGCCCATACGATGACTATGGTTTACGTCCAGTAATCAACTTGAAGGCTAATACAGAATTAACATTTTTACATCCAGATCAAACAAATAAAGGCACTTCAACTAACCCTTACATTGTATCTTAACTTGCCAATGCTGCTTTCTAACTTATTCATTGGCAAGAATAAAAAACTTCATTGTGAGAGAATCTTTTTCTCTCTTTTCAATTATAAAAAAATAGCTATAACTTACGCTATAACTATAATCTACTTGAAATTTATCTAAAATATGTTATAATCAAAATGTAGAACATTTAAGGACGAAATGTCTACGAAATTTATTTCTCAACACTTATCCTAATATCGAGTTTAATCTTGATGTGGATAGGTGTCTTTTTTGTTACCATTGGTAACAATATCATAAATAGAATTACTTCCATTATGACCTTGATGCCTCCTTTCTTATTAAAACCCCCTGAATAGGTAGGTAAATAATCAGGAAAGAAAAAACACAAGGTAGGCACCTCGCCTTAAATGTTCAATTTTATTTTATAATAAAAAGTGGTATTTTGTAAAGAAATTTCGTTCGACAGAAATCGACATTAAAAAAAATGTTAATAATTTTACTTTACTAACATCTTTTTATTTTAATTATTTAGAATCATCAATTCTACCCAATAAATAATCAGCAGAGATCTTATATTTCTTACAAATGGTATAAAGGAAAGGAGTAGATATCAAAGTTCTTCCTCTTTCATAATTAGCCAAAACTGAGCGATTTGTATTTAAAACACTTGCGAGTTTTTCTTGAGTAATATGTTTTTCTTTGCGCCAATTCTTTAATCTCTCACCAGCTATTTTTTCTGATGTACTTTTAAATGAATAATCATCATTAATATCTTTAAAGCCAAATATATAATCAAGAGAAAGTTCAAAATAATCACAAATATTAATTAAATACTTTAAAGGCATTATATAATATTCACTTTCATAATGTGTATATGTTATTTCACTTATATTTAAAATTTTTGCAAAATCTCTTTGTAATAATTTTTGCTCTAACCTAAATTCTTTTAATCTTTCACAATACATATTCCTCACCACTATAATTTTCTCATTAATAAAAGAATAAAAAAATTCCACCGTTAAAATTGAAACGTTTTTCTTGACATTTGACACTTGCTAGATTATAATTTTAGTATAAGTTAGAAATTTCTAATATAGTTGATAATAGGAAGAGGGAAGATAATAATTGAAATATGAGAAAATAAATAAAAATTATACTAAAATTATAGTTATTAGTTTAACATTAATAATAATTATTGGAAGTGCATTAATATTAAATATCACAAAAGCAAAGTATAAAACTACAATAAGTATTCCGATAGTAAAAGGAACAGTTAAATATGAGGGTAATGCTGATTTGAATGTTATAGCTATTTATCAACAAAAAGTTACTGAAGAAAATAAACCTGTTAAATGTACAAATGGTGATGACTGCTATGAAACAAGTAATGATATACCAATTAAAGATTATGAAATAAATACAGAAAAAAGCTATTGTACTGAGCCTAATAGTGAAAATAAACTAAAAAATGTTGTATCATATAAAAGTAATATACTTAGTGTTAAGATGAGCAAAAAAGGAACAAAATGCTATTTATATTTTGATAAATTAAATATTAAAACAAGTGGAGAAGTTTTAGCAGACTTAAATAGAGAAACAAATACTGGTACAACTGATGGCTTTGGAGCAGTAGATACAACTGAATACAAAGGAAGCAATGATAAAACTAAGATGTTTAGTGATAGTGATGATTTTGGAACAACGTATTACTTTAGAGGCAAAGTCAAGGATAATTGGGTTCAATTCGGAAAAACAAGCGATGATCAAAATATATACTGGAGAATTATAAGAATAAATGGTGATGGTACAATAAGACTAATTTATGCTGGTGTTGGTGCTGAAGCAACATTACTAACCAATGATAATGGATATACAGGGAATTCAAGCAGTCAACTTCCAAATACGCCATTCAATAGTGACTATCAAAAAGCTGAACATGTTGGCTATCAATATACAGAAAACCAATTAAGAGGACGTGGTACAAATAGTGCTATATATAATATATTAAATACATGGTTTGAGGAAAACTTAAAGGATGAATTTGATGAAGTAAATAGCAAAATAGATAAAAATACCGGATTTTGTGGAGATAGAAGTAATTCAACGAATTCTTCAACAAAATGGGGAAACGAAACAGATGAAGGCGGAATAGGAACTAATCCAACATATTATGGAGCACAATTAAGATTAGTACCAAATAATCAAAATCCAAACAATAATAATAAATCAATGCCAACATTCAAATGTAAAAATTTAGATGGAGATTATTATACTTATAAAGAAGCTGAAGAAAGAGAGACAATTGATTCATTAAAGGTATCAAAAGGAACACACAGTTTAGATTATCCAATCGGACTTATAACTGCCGATGAGGTAACATTTGCTGGAGGATTATATCTTATAGAAAATAAACAATATTATTTATATACAAATTCCTATTTTTGGGCAATGTCACCATATTTCTATG
>CANQDN010000026.1 GCA_947593275.1 uncultured Bacilli bacterium | reverse complement strand
ATCTTTTTACTGCAACATTTGTTCGTTTATTTTTTTCTATTATTTTTATTGGATGACTTTCCTATTATATAAAAAAAGATACTTTAATCATGGATTTTAATTTTAACAATCGTTAATCCTGGATTAAAAATATCTACTTTAAAACTATCTACTAATTTATTCTTCTTTAATATTTCATGAACTTCTTTTTTTAAAATAGTACTACTATAACCATGAATAATTCCTACATATTCATTTTTTAATTTATAATTATCTTTAATAAAATCATTCACAGGATAAGTAATAGTATCCCTTGTTTCACCATGTAAATTAAGAGTTGGAGATTTACTGCTGAACATTATTAGTCTCTTCGGGGTTCATGCCAAAGAAAGATGCCCCAATATCACTTATATTCCCAGTTGGAACAATAGTAGGTATTTTAAATGTTGCAGCATCGGGAATTTCTGGTAATACTTCAATAGGTTTTTCTTCCTCTTTTTTAGGTAATTCTTCAACTTTACCATTTTTATTAAACTTCTCATTATAATAATTAATTACTTCTTTAATGGTGGGAATAGATGTTCTACCACCCATTTTAGTAACAGACAAGCCAGCGGCAACATTAGAGTAAGTAACGGCTTTTTCGATATCAAAATTATTAGCTAAACAATAGGCAAAAGCTCCATGAAAAATATCTCCGGAACAACTAGGATCTACTTGATTTACTTTAATACCGGGCATTACTTTAATTTCACCATTAACGGAATATAAAGCTCCCATATTCTCTAAAGTAACAATTATTTCATTATTAGGATAACGATCTTTAAGTTTTTTATAAACAGATACTAAAGTACTTGAATTATCAAAATCTATTTTATAACCACTTACTGTTTCGGCAAAACCTTTAGAACAAACGATATATTTAACATATTTACATAACTCTAGAAGATCACGATCAACTCTTCCGGCATCAACGATACTGATGGCATTTGGGAATTTATTTAAAGCATTAATAGTGGCGCCATATTCTCTTCCATCGGTAAATATAACATCGGGCTTAAAATCATATTCGTATTTTTTTAATTGGGGCTGAGTTGTACCAACTACATCAAAACGGGTTCTACTTCCAGTCTTTTTATTAACTATAATAATTGATAATGGAGTTCCAGTTTCATAAGATATTTCGATACATTCGGTTTTAACTAAACCTTGTTCAAATTCTTTTCTAATTTTGGTGCCATAATCATCACTACCAATTACTCCGGCAAAATAAGCAGTCTCTCCCCATTTGGCTAGCAAATAAGCTACATTGGCGGCTGTTCCTCCACCTGATTCAATCTTTTCATTTAATAAATACTTTGCCCCTTCAATTGGATAATCTTCAACAGGACAAGTAATATCATAACTAGTACGGCCAAGACTTAAAATAGTCACTTTAACCACCTCTATATTCTATACTATTATAATACCATATTTTAATCTAAAAATAAAGAATATTTAAAAAAGAAATAAAGCCTTAAAATTACTCTAAGATGGCTTTTATTCTTCTTACCCCAGCACTACTTGCTTCTTCTTTGATAATCTTAAACTTTCCTAGTTCGCCAGTTCTTTTAACGTGAGGGCCTCCACATATTTCTTTTGAGACATCACCAATACTATAAACATTAACTATATCGGCATATTTTTCAATAAACATGGCTTCGGCACCACTTGAGACGGCTTCTTCTTTAGGCATAGTTTCCATTGTAACTGGGATATCATCAATAATCCATTTATTAACTAATTCTTCAGTTTGTCTTTTTTCTTCTTCGGTTAATTTATGATCACAAGAAAAATCAAAACGCATACGTTCACTTGTAATATTGCTTCCTTTTTGATGGACATTTGGACCTACAACTACTTTTAAAGCGGCATTTAATAGATGGGTTGCTGTATGATATTTAGTTTCGATTATACCTTGACTGGCTAAACCACCTTTAAATTTTCCTTGAGAAGAGGTTCTTGATAACTCTTGATGAGCTTTAAATTTCTCTTTAAAACCTAAAGTATCTACCTTAAGGCCTTTTTCTTTGGCCATTTCTTCAGTAAGTTCAATGGGAAAACCATAAGTATCATATAATTTAAAAGCAAGATCTTTATCGATGGTGTTTCCTTTTATATTTTTTAAAAGTTTATCAAATTCTTTTAAGCCTTTTTCTAAAGTGCGATTAAACTTAATTCCTTCATTTTTTAAAACTTCTAAAACAACTTTTTGATTATTTTTTATTTCTTCATAATAATCTTCATATTTTTTAATAACTTCTAAAGCAATGCCTTCCATCCAATCAGTATTAGTGTCGATTCCTAGTTTTTTAGCGTGTCTTATGGCGCGTCTTATTAATCTTCTTAAAATGTAGCCTTGATCTGTATTACTTGGTTTTATTCCGGCATTATCAGCGCTTATAAATACTGCGGTACGAATATGATCGGCGATAATACGCATACTTACTTCATTACCTTTATAGGGTTTACCACTTATTTCTTCTATTTTGGCAATTATTTCTTTCCAAATAGAGGTTTCATAATTGTCAGTTTTATCTTCTAAAACGGCGACTACTCTTTCAAGTCCCATTCCTGTATCGACATTTTTTTGAGGTAATTCGGTTATTTTTCCATTTTCATCTTTATTAAATTCCATGAAAACATTATTCCATATTTCGACCCATCTATTATCTTTTGGGTCAAATACTTCAGGGATTTCTTCATTCGAACGAAAATAAAATATTTCGGTATCACCACCACATGGGCCTGTTTCTCCAGCGATCCAAAAATTATCTTCAACACCTAAATAGGCAATTCGCTCTTTTTTTATTCCTAAACTTTCCCAAATGCTTGCAGATACTTCATCTCTTGGAATATCACCATTACCTTCAAATACTGTAACAGCCAGTCTTTCTATGGAAATATTTAATACTTTAGTTAAAAATTCAAAACTATAATTAATGCTTTCTTTCTTAAAATAATCGCCAAGACTCCAATTACCAAGCATTTCAAAAAAAGTATGATGGGTTTTATCGCCAATACTATCTAAATCGGTTAAACGGACGCATTTTTGATAATCACATAATCTTTTTCCTAGAGGATGAGCTTTACCCATTAAATAGGGAATTAAAGGTTGCATCCCAGCGGTATTAAATAAAACTGATGGATCATTTTCGGGAATTAAAGGGGCACTAGGTATTTCTACATGACCATTTTTGACAAAATAATCAATAAATTCTTTTTTTAAATTCATTATAATTCCCTACTTTCTAAAAATGCTAAAACTTTATTATCTAACATATTTATATTATCATTAGTGATGGTAATATCAAATTTACTATAATTTTCTAAAGCTGTTTCAGTAACATGGGCTTGTTCTTCAACAGTTAATTCACTCTTTCCAAACTGATTTATAACATATATTGCCGATACGTCTTCACCATAAGCTTTGCGGAATTCTTCGATTTCTAGAGGTAATCTTACATCACTTATTATAACGGCATCAAAATATAACTTATAAACATCAATATCATCCATAAGTCTATTAATAAGCATTTTAGGTTTATCCATATTTTCTCTAATAGTTACACCTAAATCTTGTAAAAACTTTCGAGGTTTAGGATTTTTTCCATCCCAATTTAAGACTTCTTTAGCATACATTTTTAAATATTTACTAAAATCCGTGACAATAGCTTTTTTCTTAACACTTGTATAATATTCTTTTATAATTTCGGCAACTTTGCCTTTACCACTACCAGATTTACCAGCAACTAAATAAATTTTCATTAATATCACCTAACCAAGATTATAACAAAAAAAGACTTTTTTTCCTAGTCTTTATTTAATGTTTGCAAGTAATTCGTCTTTTTTCATGGTTGAATAGCCTTTAATGCCTTGTTCTTTAGCAATATTTTTAAGCTCTGTTAAAGTCATTGTGCTATAATCTTTAGATTCATTTTTTGTTTCTTTGGTTTCTTTTTGTTTAGCTTTAGGTGCTTTACCATTTAAAGCATCAGTACTAATTTTAACTAAATTAGCAAAGGTTGCACTATCATTTATAGCCATTTCACTTAAAACTTTACGATTAATTTCAATACCCGCTTTAGATAAGCCATTCATAAATTTAGAATAACTAATACCATTTTCTCTACATGCAGCATTAATACGAGTTATCCATAATTTTCTGAAGTTTCTTTTATTAGCTTTACGATCACGATAAGCATAAGCTCCACTATGGAAAACTTGTTCTTGAGCTGTTTTATATAATCTATGTTTGGAACCAAAGTAGCCTTTAGCTTCCTTTAATACTTTTCTTCTTCTAGTTTTAGAAACTGTTCCACCTTTAACTCTTGTCATATTAACCTCCTAGATAACAGATTTTAATCTGCTAGCTTCTCCTTTCGCTAAAACTCCTTTATTACGTCTTTGACGAACTTGCTTTGCAGAATCTTTATTTGTTTTATGATTACCATTACTCTTCTTATAAGTTAATGAACCATTCTTTTTCTTTTTTAAAACTTTACTACTTGCTTTATGTGTTTTTTGTTTACTTTTAGCCATAATATAATCCTCCTCTTTTATTTTTTAGGCGCTAATAGCATATATATTTGTCTTCCCTCTAGTTTAGGTTGAGCTTCAATTACTGAGACATCTTCTAGAGCATCAGCGAATTTTAGTAATACTTCTTTTCCTAGTTCGGGTCTTGTCATTTGACGGCCTTTGAACCGAATAAAAGCTTTTATTTTATGACCTTTAATTAAATATTCTTTAGCGTTTCTTACTCGAGTTTCAAAATCATGAACATCAATTGTTACTGATAAACGGTATTCTTTTAGTTCTTTATTTGTTTCTCGTTGTTTTTTTTGAGCTTCTTTTAGTTTCTTTTGTCTTTCATAACGGTATTTGTTGTAATCCATAATTTTTGCAACTGCCATTTTGCCATTATCATTCATTAAAACTAAATCTAAACCGGCATATCTCGCTAAAGTTAAAGCATCATTTAAATTTTTTTGACCCATTTGTTCTCCATTAGGTCCAATTACCATCATTTCACTTACTCTTATTTCTTCATTAATTGGTAACTCTTTACTCACACTTGCTATAGTTTCGCACCTCCATATAAATTAAAAAGGTAGAATATTATATTCCACCTAAAAAACCGATTTTGTTGGGCTTTTTACCTATGTACTTAAGTACATCAGGTGGAAATAAAATTTCGCTTTCCTTTTTTAATTTCTTAAACATTATATGATATTATATGCTATTTGTCAAGCAAAAATAAAAGAAAAAGCTATTTCTAACTTAATCTTTCTCTTACAATTTTACTTACTAAAGACATATCAGCATTAGTAATACGGGTATTTAATTCTTTCATTATACTTCCCATTTCTTTCATACTGGTAGGTTGTAATTCCTTAAATACTTCATCGATTACTTTTATTATTTCTTCTTCGCTCATTTCTTCGGGTAAATAAACATTTAAAATAGCAATTTCTTGTTCTAATTTTTGAACTTCATCTAATTTACCATATTTTTGAAATTCAGTTATACTATCTTTACGAAGTTTTACTTGTTTTTTAATAACTGCGCTTACTTCATCATCGGTAAGTTCATGCTTTTTACTGATTTTTTCTAGTTGTAAAGCACTCTTTAACATTCTTAATACTGATAATTTAAATTTATCGCCACTTTTCATGGCTTCTTTAAGTTCTTCAGCAATTCTTTCGTTCATTAATATTCACCTTAATTATTTCTATGCTTTCTAGCATTTCTCATTTGTTCTTTCTTTTCGTTTCTTCTTCTAACGCCAGGTTTTTCATAATGTTTTCTCTTTTTTAATTCAGAAGGGACACCGCTTCGGGCTACTTTTGTCTTAAATTTTTTTAAGGCTCCATCAACGTCTCCATTTTTTACTACTACTTTTGTCATCTTGCAATTCCCTCCCTTCGTTTTTTCTAATTTATAGTATATCACCAATATTTTTTAATATCAAGTAATTTGGTGCGTAAATAAAGTATTTTTGCTATTTTTCTTTATTTTCTTCAATTACTTCTAATTTATAATTATCGAGATTTATCTTAATATCACTTTTTAAAGTATTTAAAAAATTACTTTTATAATTATTTACCATTAATACTGTAAGCATCATCATAATAAAAACTAAAAAGAAGGAATAAACTATATACATAGAAGCAAAACCCTTTTTCATACTATCACCTATTTAATTATATCAAAAAAAGGGATTTTTAAAAACCCCCTTTTAATTAAACATGACAAGCAGTTTTTGTAACTATTCGTCTGATAGATGATCCGATTCCTTTTCCAACATCAATAATGGTTGTAAATGCCCTAACGACTGCAGAAAGAAAAGCTGCACTAATTCCGCCTTCTACATGCATTAGTTCATGATTATTTAACTTAACACTATTCATATTAGCACGCATTTGGGTGTAAATAGCCATAAACAACAGATGCAATAAATGTACCTACTGCTGCTAAACCCACTCCTATATATTTTAAGGCTGTAAGGGAAATTCCCCCATTAATATTGGTAAGATCATCTCTATTTAAAGTTTTCATCGAACAATCAAACTCCTTCCCACAATTTGCACAAGTTTAGATATGGCTCTAGCTACTAATTTAACTAAAACACATCCACCTTGGCATTCCAAAAGATTCTGACTTTGTAATTTTTCCATTCTTGTACTTCCTTTCTAAAACATTTTTTCTTGCAATTTGGAAATTATTCTTTGTTTATTATAATAAAGATTTAAATCAATTATTTGATTAGCTTTTAAGTTTTGATTTATTTTTAATGTTAAAGTTTTATAACTAACCATTTTTTCTTCATCAATACTTATTTTTTCCTCAATAATTTCATATTTAATCTCTTTATTATTTAAATAAATTTTACTAAAGGTTAAATTACTAGGTATTACCGTAGTAATAATATTATCATTTAAAGTGTAACCTTTAGTTTGATAATTGTCATAGATTTTTATTTCATAAAGTAATACAATTATACCCCCAATTAATAAGATAAGAAAGAAGACTATTACTTCCAAAAAATGGGGTTTTTCTCGTAAAAAAGATTCTTTATTATTATAAATATTAATCATTGTTAACTCCTACTGTTATAACTTTCTCAAATTTATCACGAATGTCTTTATGAGAAACGTATATCATAGTTTTATTTTTTAAATAAAGAAATAAATTATCAATAATTTCTCTTTCCATGCTTATATTTACTTCACTTAAAGCTTCATCTAATATTATAATTGACGTTTTTTTGAGTAAAGCTCTAGCTAAGATTATTCTTTGCTTCTCTCCTCCACTTAAATTATTTAAAGAAGCATTAATCTTTGTTTCTAATCTGGCTGGTCTTTTATCAATTATTTCATCAATTTTACATATTTTCATGACTTCTAATAGTTCTTCTTCAGGAATACTTCGAAAACAGACGATATTTTCTTTTATGGAACCTGTAAACAGGCTTTCTTCCTGACCAACATACAATATTTGATTTCTAATGGCTTGCAGGCTATAATCACTTTCACTTCGCTCGCAAAAGTTGATTTTTCCAGTATAGCCTTCATAAATTCGATATAATAGTTTACATATAGTACTTTTACCACTTCCACTTTTGCCCCACAATAACACTTTCTCGTGATTTAAAATCTCAATATTCAAGTTATTTAAGACATTAGTGTACTTATTATATGAAAAACTAACATCATCAAATTTAATCATTTCTCCATTAATATTCTTTAATCCCTTATCTAATTCTTCTTCATTAATATTTAAGAATTCACTTATTTTATTAAAAGAAGCTTTTAGATAACTATATTTCGGTAATAAATCAATTAAATCTTTTACTGGATCAAACAAATAAAGTATAACACTATTAAAGGTAATTAAACTTAAAATACTAAGTTTTCCTTGATAAATGAGATAAATACCATAAGTAGAAACTAAAAATAGACCTATATCATAAATAAAACTTTTTAAAAAATTTATTTTATTTAAGAAATTCTCTAACTTAAAGTTTCCCCGCAGCATCATGACCAATTTTTCTTCTAATCGGCGCAAAAATTCGTTTACTAAATTAAGATTTTTAATGCTATTATTCATTTCTACATTTTCGACCAAACTAGAATTAAACTGGGTTGAATTAAAAATAACTTCTTTTACTTTTTGGTAAATAACTTTACTAAATAATAAACCTACTATCAAATAAATACTTATTATTAAACAAAGAACAAAAAATAATTGAGCATTTATAAGATATAAAACAATTACCGAGGCCATGACTAAAATCGAATTTAAGATAAAAGTTGTAAATATTTCACTTAAAAATCCTTTTATCTCTCCTAATTCATCAATCCGGGAAATTACTTCACCGGTTGTCCGATTTTGCATGAATTTTAAAGGAAGTTTAAAAATATGACTTAAGAAATCGGAATATAAAACCACATCTAAATTTTTATTCAAATACGTAAGACAATAACTTTTAATAAAACTAGCACTCACTTTAAATAAAGTAATTATTCCAAATAAGATAACAACAAATTTAAGTAACCAAATATCATTTCCACTTTCGACCATTGATATAGCTACCTGGAAATAAAAGCTTCCAACTATTGTTAAAAAGATAAAGATAATATTTACTATTAAGATTAATATAAATAACTTCTTATTCTCTTTTAATAGCTTCAAAAATATATCCAAAATGGTTGTTTCTTTATTTAATTTTAAAATAGTTGAAACCGGTGATACTAAGATTAAAATATTATCCCAAACTTCTAAAAAATCTTTTACAGGCATTTTAGTTAAACCTCGAGCTGGATCCATTAAGTAAACGTATTTAGTTGTAATTTTATAGATAACTACAAAATGCTGCAAGCCATTTTTTAAAACTAAATGAGCAATCGCCGGTAAGTAAATGTTCTTATCTTGAATATTTTGGACTTTTACGCCTAGACTTTCAAAACCATAAGAATTTAAAGCCTGAATTAAGTGATAAGCCGTTGTTCCATTAGCTCCCGTAAGAGTATCTTCCCGGATTTTTTCTAAAGGTACATACCCACCATAATATTTGATAATTGAGGATATAGAGCACGCTCCACAATCTTTAAGATCATGTTGTCTTACCTCGGCTATCCGATTCATATTTTTCCTCCCTTCACCAATAATTATTACCAACAACCCTTCTATTTCCTTTATTTTTTTCTTTCATTTCCCGCATTCTTTAGTATCCCGTCATGGTTCGACAAATTTCGCGGCTTTTTTGTGTATAATAAAGACTTTAAGAAAGGAGGGATTAGATGCAAAATGGGAGTTTACTTCAAAAATTAAGAGAAGAAAAAAAATTAACTCTATCAGATGTTGCTGATGAGTTAAAAGTTACTTTAAAAACTTATAGTTTATATGAACAAGGGTTATGGCCGATGCCTTTAGAGGAATTAAATCATTTAAGTAATTATTATAAGATAAGTCTTAATGCTCTTTTAGGATTAACAAATAGGGAATACTACTATAATACAGAAAAAAAGATTGATTATAAATATCTGCGTTTTAGTTTAAGATATGTAAGACGAATGAATCGGGTTCCGATATATCTTTTAGCTAAAGAATTTCATATGGCACATAATACCATTATTAAATATGAAAAAGGATTAGCGATTCCTAATTTAAACTATATTTATTTATTTTGTAAAAGATTTAAAGTATCATGTGATTACATATGTGGTAAAACATTAAAAAAAGAAGTTTAATCATCCTTTAAAACTTCTTTTAATAATACTTCATCATCTTTAAATAAGTCGTATTTTGTCACAATAAAGCGGAATATTACTTTAAGTAGAGCTATACAAGGGGTGGCGATAACCATGCCAATTATTCCAAAATAGTGAGCAAAAACTAATAAGCCAATAATAATAGTTACAGGATGTAATTGAGTTGTTTTACTCATAATAATAGGCTGTAAGACATAATTTTCGACTAATTGAACAATTACACATACGATTAGAACAGCAATACCGGTTATAGATCCTTGACTAAATCCTACAATTACGGCCGCTGCTCCTCCAATATATGGTCCAATATAAGGGATTAAATCAGTAAGACCACAGAACATTCCGAATAAAAGAGGTGCTTTTAGACCAATAAAGACAAAACCAATTGTATCACATATAAATACCATAAGCGCTACAAGTAAAGTGCCACTGATGGTTTTTCTTACTTCTTTTCCTATATTTAATAATAAAACTTCTATTTCATAGCGATTCTTACTAGGAACTAATTTTAAGAAATGTTTAGATATGGCATCAAAATCAAAAAGCATATAAAGGCCTACTACTAAACTAATTAAAACAGTGCCTAAGCCGGATGCTAAACTACCTAAAATACCGACGATGGAATTAGGTAGAGAATTAGTAAAATCAACTAAATATTCGCCTACGCCATTAAAAATATTTTCTTTAAAATTAGTTAAATCTACACCACTGATGGCAATTTCATTAAAGAAATCATCAGCAAAGGTTCGAAATTTATCTAAAATTGCCGGTAATGTTCCAATTAAATCATTTATCTGAGTATATAAAGTGGGAATAAATATTCTTAAAAATACATATATAAAAACTAAAAATATCGCATAAACAATTAGGCTACCGACGATTCGATTAATACCTTTTTGATGCATTTTTTTAACAATTGGATTTAAAAGCCACGCAATAATAAAACCAATAAATAGTGGGGATAAAACTCCTAAAAGAGTAAATATCAAATGCCAAATATTAAGATTCTTTAATATAACTGTTCCACATAAAACAATTGCTATTATCATAACAATATATAAAAGTTTTAATATTTTCTTAGATAAAGAAACTACTTCATTTACTTCATTACTATCTATTTCTTTAAGTTTATTTTTCATTTTAAACCCTCATTAATTCAGATTCCTTATTTTTAAATATTTCATCTATTTTTTTATTATAATCATTAATTAAGTTCTGAACTTCTAATAAAGCAATTTTTTCTTCGTCTTCTGGTAATTCTTCTTTTTTGATTTCATTATTGGCGTCTTGCCGAATATTTCTTAGAGCTACTCTTGCTTCTTCACAAACATTTTTCGCTTGTTTTACATAATCTCTTCGTTTATCTTCCGTTAATTCTGGAATGGTTAAGATAATTACTTCGCCATTATTAACAGGAGTTATCCCTAAATTTGCTTCATTTAAAGCTCTTTCTATTTCTTTTAGGGCTCCGCGATCAAAAGGTTTAATCATTAAACTACGAGCATCTGGGACAGTTATATTAGCTAAACTTTGAATGGGAGTTAAAGTGCCATAATAACTTGCACTAATACCATTTAACATGGCGGGATTAGCTCTTCCTGCGCGAATATTTAAAAGTCTTGCCTCTAAATTTTCAATAACTTTACCAAACTTTAATTCTGTATCCATATTTCCTCCTATAAATCTTATAATATAATTATAAATAAAATTACTATCTTTGACAAGGTTAATCCGTTAATTTGTCAAGTAAGAACTAAACATCATTTTTAAATTGCTCATCTTAAGTCCAACTTTTAAATTACTCCAATATTCTTCAGGGGAAATATTCCCAGTATTGATGGCTGTTTCATTATCATAGGCGACAACTTCACCATTTTTGACTAATAATAAGGTTGGAGCATAAATATTTTGTCTTCCTTCATCAAGCATAGGAAGATATCTACTTAATTTTACGACAATACTTTGATAGGTAGCATTCTTATTGGTGCGATCATCATAAAAATCATAATATAAAATACTATCAATCCCGGATTGTTTTGCAGTATCATTAAGTATTTTAGCGTAATAACCACTCCAAGCATTACTAGGAAATCCCATAAAAATGATGGCGCTTCCATTTTTTAAGATAGAGTATACTTCACTTCCGGTTACATAACTGAAAACATTATTTTTATCAACATTGGGATAATCTTCATCAAAACGTTCATTATCTATTTTAACTTTGGGTGTAAAATCCATATTACCAATTATAATAAAAGCAATAATAATTAGACAAAATAATGTTCCTTGTAACCCCTTTTTAATATTTTTACTCATACATTTCACCACATATATATTATAACATCAATTGGGTCTAATATTAAGTAAAACCCAAAAAAAATGTTAACTAAATGTCTAATAACATTAAAAAAAAGAGAATTAAATCTCTTTTTGAAGTTTTCTTAAATCTTTTAATGGTAGATTAGTTATCTCTCTAATCTCTTTTAAATCAAAATTTCTTTTTAATAAGTTTTTGGCTATTTCTAATGTTTTATTGTTTTCACCTTGTTCAATGCCTTGTTCAATGAGTTTATCTTTTTCTATCTTTTCTGCCCATTTTCCATATACTTCTTTAGTATGTTCATCTTTTATATACTTATCTATCCAATCGTTTAATTCCAT